>CALHQU010000085.1 GCA_938038145.1 uncultured Candidatus Saccharibacteria bacterium | reverse complement strand
CGGCATACGTCGGATTATCCGGCACGACCAACTCGCCGTCATACGTATCAAAAAACGACAACAAACCCGACGGCGTCGTCATTTTATTGATATCAAATTTACCTCGTGGCGCGCTCAGTATTTTTCCGTAAGGCAGGGAGCTCAGCTTGGACTCATATCGTAGTCGCTCGTCGTCACTTAGCGAATCTTCTTTGGTCACTAAAATCATGTCCGCCGCTTGCAACTCAATTTCATGCGCCGGCTCAATTCCACGCAAAATCTCATGTGCGTCAATAACATAAAAACTCTGCGCCAACTCGTACTTATTGAATATTTGTGCATTAATCAATTTCTCGACCAAATTCATCGTTCGCGCCACACCAGTAGCCTCGATAAACACCGGAGCAGGGGAATTGCGACAAAAGTCAAGTAACATTCGCGTTAACGCGTGCTTCGACGAACAACAGACACAATCGCCAGCCAAAGTCGTCACGATATCCGCCAACTTTTCCAATCGATAACCGTCAACGTTTTCATTAGCATATTCATTCTCAATCACCCGAGAACCCTTATAGTCACTTTGTTGCAATAAGAACTCAAGGACACTAGTTTTCCCAGCGCCCAACGAGCCATTCACCAAATACAACGGAACTTTATCGATAATCGCTCGCCCATCATCAAACGGCGCATTAATGCTAAATTCCAAATCATCGTCGCGTTTTGCCATATGCTTATTATACGTCATTTTCACAAGGTGATATACTAAGTCTATGAAAGTCATCTTAGCATTGGGAAATCCAGGCGAAAAATACACAAACACGAGGCATAATGCTGGGTTTTTGGCTATTGATAAATTTGCATCAGAGCAGGGGAAAACCTTTTCAAGTAAGCCGAAGTTTTCCGCGGATATCGCCGAACTCAATATTTCTGGAGAAAAAGTTTTACTAGTTAAGCCAACTACTTTTTATAACGAGGTTGGAATTTCCGCTCGAGCAATCTTAGACTTTTACAAATTGACATTGGATGATTTACTAATTATTCACGACGACACTGCGCTGGACTTCGGTAAAATTCGAACCCGCAAAGGCGGACGAGACGCGGGCAGTAACGGATTGAAATCTCTTCACGCCCACGTTGGATCAGATTTTTGGCATATTCGTATTGGCACAGATAATTTGCTCAGACGCCAAGTTGGTGACGTAGATTTTGTCCTAGGCAAGTTCAACTCAGACGAGCAAAAGGTTCTCCAAAGCTGGATATTGCCCGAATCAATTAACTTGATCGAAAAATTCATTAACGGAACTATCGAGCCGTTCAGTATAAAATATTAAACAAATCCTAGCGTCGTTTTCGCGGCACAATTTTTGAAGCACCATTCTTCAATTGCTCTTCGGCTTGATGTAATTTTGCAGCCGCAGCTTCTTGCAGATTGATCGATCGGGCTTCCAATATGCTGCTACCGACCGCCAAACTCACGAACAATAAGCCCAAGCCACCCGTCGCCCATTCCGGCAATTCCAAGTGGAATAATTTGGCAATCATCATCACGCCGAGCGCCATAATTGCCCAGTGAGCGCCATTTTCCAGATATTTATATTTGCTAAGCGCGCCTGTTCGCAACAAATATACGGTTAGCGATCGAACCCAAATTGCCCCAGCGCCCAGTCCAGCCACGATTAGCAGCACGCTGTTGGTAATGGCGAACGCACCAATCACACCGTCAAAGCTAAAGCTGGCATCCAGAATTTCCAAATATAACAAGCTAGCAAACGCCGCCCAACCAGTTTTAATCTTAACAGATTTCGCGTCATCTTCATGGAAAAATGACCCAAATAGTTCCAACCCAATATGCAACACGATCCCAAGCACTGCCGAAATCAACACCAAAGATTTATGCGGCGCCTCGACCGTAAAATACAAAACAGCCGCCACGCTAAGCATTATGCACACCTTAAAATTCTCAAATCGCCCAGCCTTCGCCAAGATCGGCTCAACGTGCCGCATCCAGTGAACACGCTTGTTGTAATCGATGAAATAGCTAAGCCCAATCATAATCAAAAACGCACCACCAAACGCGTCAATCATCGGCGACGCCTCGTGCAGGATTTTGCCGTACTCAACAGGTTTATGAAGCGCCAGATTGACAACATCCATAAATCCGTGGCCGCTCGCAATCATCACAATAGCAATTGGCAATATAAATCGAACAACAAACACCGCCACAAATATGCCAGCCGTCAGGAAGACTTTCTGCCAAACTTGACTCATTCCCGCCAAAACCTTGCTATTTATCACCGCGTTATCGAAGCTAAACGTAACTTCCAGAACCACCAAAATAGTAAATAGCCAAAGACCGCTAACGCCCATATGACTAGAAATCAAACTGCCCAAACCTAAGGTTAATAGGACTGAAAACCAGAAAATCCGAAACGGATGATGTGAATGTAAAAGATGTTTCATATTGATTTAGTATAGCATAAGCATGGAGTATAATTTTATATATGGCACAAAAATCGCCAGATGGTCGCATAAAAAAGTTTTTATCAGCCAACAGTGAATTGATCGGTTGGGTAGTTTTCGGCGTCCTTATAATTTCTATTTATCAATTCAGCTCACGATTCGGCGTCATGTTATTAAACGGAGAATTTGCAGAATGGTACAATAAATTACTTCCGTCATTACAAGATTTCATCACGCTGACGCTAAGCGTAATTGTCGAGGCGGTCCCATTCTTAATCTTAGGAATTATCATATCCGCGCTTATCAGATACTTTTTATCATCAAAAGACGTCTTCAAAATATTGCCAAAAAACGCCTTTCTTCGACGAATTGCGCTCTCTATGATCGGGCTCATTTTACCTGTATGCGAATGCGGTAACGTGCCAATTGCACGCAGCTTAATAGCGAACGGATTAAAACCTGCCGACGTTATTAGCTTTCTTTTCGCCGCGCCAATCTTAAACCCGATAACCATAATTTCAACCATGACCGCCTTCAGTTTTGACATCCGAATGGTTTGGTGGCGAATTATTTTTGCGCTAATTATCGTACAAATAACCGCTTTTATCGTCAGCTTTTTTAAGGAAGATTCCGTCATTAATCCAGAGTTTGAAAAACTTTGCCACTCTCATAATCACGGTTCAAAATTGTCAAACTTATTCAGCTCATCACGTAATGAATTCTGGCAATTATTTACTATGTTGGTCTTAGGCGCTAGCATCGCAGCCGCCACACAAATCTTCGTTCCGCGATTCATCATAAATGCCGTCGGCGGCGACATTTTCTTATCAGTCATATCCATGATCACGCTAAGTTTCATCATTTCGATATGCTCCAGCATCGACGCGTTCTTCGCACTGGCTTACGTGCGAAATTTCACGACAGGCTCAATTTTATCTTTCTTGCTATTCGGACCGATGATAGACATTAAAATGATTACGCTGTTAAAAACAACTTTTCGCTGGAAATTTATTGCAACAATTACCTTAATTGTGTTCATCTTATCTCTAATTGTCGGGCTAGGGGTTAATTTATATGTACGCTAACCTTGCAAAATCAATTGGCGGAATTGTCGTTTGTGTATATATTTTGCTATTAGCCTGGCGCGACCAGCTCGGCTTTTACGTTCATCCACGCTATCACACATTCGCGGTCATAATTAGCGTAATCGGCGTTATACTTTTGCTTATTGATATAATGTTGCAATTAGAAAATAAACCCGCAAAAGACAAATCTGGAATTAGCTTGAAAAAAATTACCCCAATATCTTATTTTGCAATAATCATATTATCAGTCGGATATATATTACCACCAAAGCCACTCTCCCCGAGCAGCCTTGCTCAAAAAGAAAGCCCTGCGATTATTGAACCTGAAAGTCGCTGCGAAACACCTCAACCGAAAGAGAACTCTTCTACAATCTCAATAAATCGCTGGAAAACCGCCATAAATTCTTGCAAAGAAGCCGCTTATTTTAACGGCAAAGATATCACCGTAACTGGCTTCGTTTCAAACGACCTACTAAAAAACTACGGCTATAATTACTTCAATATCGCCAGATACGTCATAAGTTGCTGTACCGTCGACAGCGTGCCTATGAAAATCCTGGTCGAGAAAAACTTTTCGACAGACTACCCAGATGGAACATGGCTAATCGTCAAGGGTAAATTGTCGCAAAAAATCGTCAATAGTCAAGCTGAATACGTCATAACCGACGCGCATATCACAAAAATCAGCCAACCCAAATATCCTTATGAATTACTCGGACTGTAAGTCTATTGCACACTTGTTGCAATAAGTTATAAACTATCGGTAGCACTATGCTAAATGAAATATTTGAACGCCATAATCTTCGCCTGACAAAACCTCGCCAGCAAGTATTTGATATCCTGCGAAATTCAGACGTACCTCTTACGGTCGGTGATATTGCGAAAAACTGCAAAAACATTAACCGTGCCAGCATTTACCGTACGCTGCTAATGTTCGATACTCTGAACATTATAAACACCATAACTATTGGCTGGAAGAATTATTACGAGTTAGCAGAACCTTTTATACCACATCATCACCATCTCTACTGCATCAATTGTCAAAATGCCGAACCTATACAATCACAAGAGCTCGAAAAACTCATAGATCTCATTGGTAAAAAACATAATTTCATAGTCACAAAACACCACTTTGAGCTGGAAGGTATTTGCGAAAAGTGCCGACATATTATAGAAAATAAATAATTTTTCCCAACAAAAAAGCGCCAGGTAAGGGTGGGCATCACCTGACGCTTTTTTACCCTTCAACCCACCCGAGCTACCGTATCAGTGAAGCGTCGCGACTAAAACTCCAAAAGTCCGCGCCTGATGATTATCAATACAACTTTGTACTCACATTAACAGAGGTCGCCTTTGAAAAAGGGCAGTTAAAGGGGTTAGTATGCGCGTAACGTTGAACCGCAAAAAGTGGAGGGTAAGAATACTTAATGCCATTGCGCGCAACCTAACATATAGTTAGAATAGGGGGTATAAGGTGCGTTTGGTTAATGATTACTTAACCAATCGTCCTTGATTATAGCAAACATTTGACAAAGTGTCAATACTTTTTACCACATTTTTTATGGAAATCAATAGAATTACACCAGATGAGCATATTTTCTCCCAGAGATTAGCACATATTGCCAATCCACCAAAAAGCTTATGTTATATGGGAAAATTGCCAGAAGCAAGTGCGCCCGTCGTATCAATCGTCGGATCCCGTAAGCCGTCTGCCTACGGAAAAGAAGTAACCGAGCGATTGGCAACAGATCTGGCAAAAGCCGGATGTGTAATCGTGAGCGGGCTGGCGCTAGGTGTGGACTGCATTGCCCAAAAAGCTGCGATTGAGGCTGGCGGCACAGTTGTAGCTGTCGTGCCAAACGAGCTTCCGGATATTTCTCCAAGGACAAATTACCAACTAGCCATGGACATCATAAAGCAGGGCGGAGCGGTCATTTCGGAATGGATGAAGGGCGATAATAAAATAGTCAATCGTTGGAGTTTTTTGGAGCGCAATCGGCTAGTTAGCGGGCTAGCTGACGGAATTATTATCACCGAAGCCGCCGAGCGAAGCGGCACACTAAACACCGCCTCTCACGCACTTAACCAGGGAAGAGATTTGTTTGTAGTTCCCGGAAACATAACCAGCCCGTTGTCGGCTGGCTGCAATACCTTATTAAAGCAAGGGGCGTATTTGGTGACGAACGCCGACGATATTTTATCAATCATCGCGCCAGAAAAATTACAAAAAGACAATGGTCAAGAATTATCAGCCAGCGCAACAATTGAAGAAGCGATTATTATAAAACTCATCTCAGAAGGGCTTCGTGACGGCGATGAAATCCAACAAAAATCAGGATTATCCGCGTCAGATTTTGCCACGGCGTTAACTATGCTAGAAATCAACGGTGTTATCAAACCTCTCGGGGCGAATAACTGGACATTACGATAATATTGCTATTTTGACAAATTAATGTTACTATACGGACTATGAAAAAAGCCCGAGAAGCATCTCCTACTGTCTGTAAAGTCGCCAAGGACGTTTTTACCATCCCTAATTCTATAAGCATGATTGGCGCCGCTTTGGTGATGCACGGATCTAAGAAAATCGATACGGCTGAAGGATTGGCGGAATGTGCGGTCGGGCGATTAGCTGACGTCTTGGACGGCAAAGTAGCACGCATGACAGGACAGACTAGCAATTTTGGAGCAGCCTTAGATGCCACAACAGATAAAATAGTTATGGCAAAAATTCTCTATGAAATGAACAAAAAAGGGTTGGCTCCGAAGTATGCTCTTGGCACTGTTGCGGTACTAAACTCGATAAACGCCATGGCTACTGGAATTGCCAATTTACGTAGCAAGGAGAAAGCCGAAACTCGACCAACCAAATCAGGGAAGGTGGGGCTAGCTATGGAAACAGCAGCCTTAGTCGCTTATGCCGCCGCCGAATTAGTAGACAAGCGAACCGACAATTCAAAGCCCGCCGAGATTCTACGCGAACTAGGAGCTGGAGCATTCGCCGCCTCGCTTCCGTTCGCTGTACACGCAACACACACCTATATAAAGCGAGCGATTAACGGCAAAGAAAACCAAAAAAGCCGCGCCAAATAGCAGATGTTAAGCGCAGTCTTGG
>CALHQU010000084.1 GCA_938038145.1 uncultured Candidatus Saccharibacteria bacterium | reverse complement strand
GCCGCACATTGTGATTACGAGGTGATGATGGGCGACGCGGGAAAATACATAGTTATCGAAGGTAATGACGGGACGGGCAAGTCGACGCAGGTCGCGAAATTGGCGGAATATTTCCGATCAATCGGGCGAACGGTTTGCGTGATTGAAGAGCCGGGAAGTGACGATCCGGAAAAATCAACTCCGATAGCAAATGAGCTTCGGAAAGTGATTAAAAATGGCGATTTGGCGCGTTCTGCGGCGGTGAATGTGGCGCTATTTTCTGCGGCTCGACGTGAATTATGGCGGGAAAAAATTCAGCCTGCGTTGGAACGTGGGGAAATTGTTTTGAGCGCTAGGAATTATATCTCAACGCTGGTTTATCAGGGGCGAGGCGAAGGTTATGACGAGTCGGAAATTCTGCGATTGACAGAATTGTTCACCGATGAAAAATATTTGAAGCCAGATGTTATGGTTATTTTGAGTTTGAGTCGCGATAAGCGGGAAGAGCGAATTTCTATGCGCGGCGAGCTGAAAAATCCTGATACTTTTGAGTCGCGTGGGCAAGATTTTCAGAAAAAAGTCGACGATGGATATCTGGAGATTGCCGAGGCGTACGGAATTCCGGTAGTTTCGGCGGACGGGACAATTGACGAAGTTCACGATATGTTGATTGATAATATTGAAAAACACTAGTAAAACCCCTTGATTTTATTGACGTTTTTCGTCATAATGAGTAGTTATAGAAGTAGTGTATTCATGGCGGGTGAAAATTGCGAGTAGGCAAATCGTGATTTTGGGCTATGAATTAGAGATCTTCACGGCCGTCTATTAACCACTAATTAAAGCGAGGAGTGTTTACGCCTGTGGCAAAAAAACCAACCACAAGTAGCGAGCGCGTCTATTTCACCTCTGGTGACAACGCCCTGCCGCTACCAAACTTAATCGCTCACCAAAAAGATTCTTGGCGCTGGTTCGTCGAAAAAGGTTTGAGTGAGATATTTTCAGAAATTAATCCAATTGACGACTACACTGGTCAGAAGTTGTCATTAAAGTTCGGCAAATATTATTTTGGCGAGCCAAAAAACACTGACCAATTTGCCAAAGAAAACAACTTGACATTTGAAGCTCCATTGCACGCAACGGTTGAATTGACAAACAAGACAACCGGCGTAGTTGAAGAGCAGGAAATTTACCTTGGTGAATATCCATGGATGACTGAGCGCGGTACATTCGTTATCAACGGTACGGAGCGTGTGGTTGTTAGTCAGTTGATTCGTTCTGCTGGTGTTTTCTTCACTGCTGAAACAGTAGCGGGACGTAATTACTACGGCGCAAAAATCATTCCAGGACGCGGAGCTTGGATGGAATTTGAGACGGCTTCTAATGGCGCGATTTACGTAAAGATTGATCGCCGCCGCAAGATGCCAGCAACGACTTTGTTGCGCGCTTTGGGTTATCCAAAGACTAGTGAAATTAAGGAATTGTTCGCTGATATTGATACTGGCGACGTGAAATACATTGACGAAACATTGGACAAGGATACTTCTCGTGGTGCAAATGAGGCGTTGATTGAGGTTTATCGTCGATTGCGTCCAGGCGATTTGGCGACAGTTGATAATGCTCGTCAGATGATTGAGCGAATGTTCTTTGACTTCAAGCGGTTTGATTATTCGCGGGTTGGTCGTTATAAATTGAACCAACGCTTGGGTCTGGATGTTGCAAATACAGCAGAAAATCGTACGTTGCAGATGAGCGATTTGGTAGCGATTTTGCGTGAAGTTATTCGCTTGAACAATACGCAAGAGCCAGCTGATGACATTGACGCATTGAGCAATCGACGAGTTCGCTTGGTTGGTGAATTGATTGCCCGACAATTCCGTGTTGGTATGCTTCGAATGCAACGCAATGCAATGGACCGCATGAGCGTGGCTGATTTGGAAAGTGTTAGCCCAAGTCAATTGATTAACGCTCGTCCAATTGTTGCGGCTGTTCGTGAATTCTTTACTTCAAGTCAGTTGTCGCAGTTGCTTGACGAGGTTAACCCATTATCAGAGTTGAGCCACAAGCGACGCTTGAGCTCGACTGGTCCTGGTGGTTTGACTCGTGAGCGCGCTGGATTTGAGGTCCGCGACGCCCACCCAACTCACTATGGTCGTATCTGTTCAGTGGAAACGCCAGAAGGTGCGAATATCGGTTTGGTGTTGAACTTGGCGACTTATGCGCGTGTTAACGAATACGGATTTATTGAGACTCCTTATCTTCGCGTTAAAGATGGCAAAGTCACTGACGAACTTGTTTATTTGGATGCTTCACAGGAAATCGGTGAGGTTATCGCTGATGCTGGTGAGGCTCTTAACGAAGACGGAACTTTCCGCGACGAGCGCGTTAATGCTCGAAGTAACATGCAGCCATCACAAGTTGATGCTAGCCAAGTTACATTCATGGATGCAGCTCACCGCCAGATTCTAGGTTCGACTGCGGCGCTGGTGCCATTTATTGAAAAGACTCGTGTCGACCGTGCTTTGACTGGTTCAAACATGCAACGCCAGGCGGTTCCTCTATTATGCCCAGAATCCGCAACTGTTGGTACTGGAATTGAGAAGGCTGTGGCCGAGAATAGTGGTCACTTGATTCAGGCTAGTGGTGACGGCGAAGTTGTTCGCGCTGATGCCGACGAAGTCCATGTTAAATATGCTGACGGCGTAAAGATTTACACGTTGAAGCATTTCGTGAAGAACAATGACGATCGTTGTTACAACCAAAAAGTCCGTGTTGAGCGTGGCGATAAGGTGAAGAAGGGCGATATTCTGATTGAAGGCGCCTCAATTGCTGGCGGTGAAATTGCTCTAGGTAAAAACCTTCTGGTTGCCTTCATGCCATGGGGTGGTTACAACATGGAAGACGCGATTATTATGAGTCGTCGCCTGGTTGAAGATGATCGATTGACAAGCATTAACATTAAAGATTACACCGTTGAGGTTCGTGAGACGAAGCTTGGTCCAGAGATTGTGACACGCGATATTCCAAATGTTTCTGAGGAAAGTTTGCGTCATTTGGACGAGAACGGAATTGTTCAAATTGGTTCAGAGGTTAAGGCTGGCGATGTCTTGGTTGGTAAGATTACACCAAAGGGTGAGCAGGAATTGAGTTCTGAGGAGCGTTTGCTTCGCGCCATCTTCGGCGAAAAGGCTAAGGACGTTCGCGATACATCACAGCGAATGAACAACGCGGGCGGCGGTAAAGTTGTTGGCGTTAAGATCTTTAGTCGTGAAAATGGTCACGAGTTGAAAGCTGGCGTTTTGATGCAAATTCAGATCTTTGTTGCGCAATTACGAAAGATCGGCGTTGGTGACAAGATGGCTGGACGTTTCGGTAACAAGGGTGTTGTAGCGAAAGTTCTTCCTGTTGAAGATATGCCATTCCTAGAGGACGGTACGCCGGTTGACGTAGTTTTGAACCCACTTGGTGTGCCAAGCCGCATGAACCTTGGTCAGATTTTTGAAACTCACCTTGGTATGGCGGCACGAGCATTGGGTTACCGCGTAGCGACTCCGTCATTTAACGGTGTCCCGAGTGAGAAGATTTCTGATGAGCTAGAAAAAGCTGGTTTGGCGCGTGACGGTAAGAGCCAATTGTTTGACGGCCGCACCGGCGAACCATTTGAGGAGCGAACAACAGTTGGTGTGATGCATATGATTAAGTTGCACCACATGGTTTCTGACAAGATTCACGCCCGCTCAACTGGTCCATACACAATGGTTACTCAGCAGCCGCTTGGCGGTAAAGCACAAAACGGTGGTCAGCGCTTCGGTGAGATGGAGGTTTGGGCACTGGAAGCTTACGGTGCCGCTGCAACCTTGCAGGAAATGTTGACAATTAAGTCCGACGACGTTTACGGTCGCGCAAAGGCTTACGAGTCAATCATTAAGGATGAGCCGATTGTTGGTCCAAAACTTCCAGAATCCTTCAACGTGTTGGTTAAGGAGCTTCAAGGTTTGGGTCTTCGAGTTGACTTGGTTGACGACGAAGCAACAGTTGATGCTGAACACATTATTGCTTCAAGTGGTCCGGAAGACAAAACCGTTGCCGCTGACAATGAGGAAGAAGAAACATACTTGGACGAATCAGATGACATCGGTGAAATTGACGATGGCATGAGCGTGCAAGATATTGATGAAGTAGAAGAGATAAAGGAGGACGCGTAAGATGGCAAATTCTGCATTTAACGCAACGGGCATCAGCGATTTTGACGCGGTTCGTTTGGCGGTAGCTAGCCCAGAAGACATTCTGAAATGGAGCTACGGCGAAGTTTTGAAGCCAGAAACAATTAACTATCGCACACAAAAGCCAGAACGCGACGGATTGTTCTGTGAGCGAATCTTTGGTCCAGTTAAGGACATCAATCCACACGACTCAAAGCTTAAGGGTGTTCGATCACGCGAAGCTGCTGTCGATAAGAACGGCGAATTGGTCACTAAATCAATCGTTCGCCGTGAGCGAATGGGACACATTCAATTGGCAGTTCCAGTTGCGCACATTTGGTTTATGCGCGGCACTCCAAGCGCCATGAGCCAGCTACTTGGTATGACGGTTCGCAATATTGAGAAAATCGTTTACTTTGCAACTTACGTTATCTTAAATGTTGACGAAGCAACTCGTGATCAATATTTGGCAGATTTGGAAGCGGAAACTGATTTGGCTCGTAAGGCTATCAAAATCCGTTACGAAAAAATGGCTGAAGAAGATGGCGCTGACGTTAAGCAACTAGCGAAAGAGCAGAGCCGTGAAGTCGAGGAATTGGAAGAAGCTTACGTTGGTAAGAAATCTCAATTGGAGAGCTTGAATTTCGGCGCTTTGATCTCAGAGAGCGAATATCGCAACTTGCCAGAAGAATATGACGAATTGATTGAAGTTGGCATGGGCGCCAGCGCAGTCAAGGAACTTTTGGACAATATTGACCTACCAAAGCTTATCGCTGAATTAACAGAGGAAGCTGAAACTGCGAAAGGTCAGCGACAGAAGAAGTTGCTAAAGCGCTTGAAGATGCTCGAGAGTATGGAATCTGCTGGCATTAAGCCATCAAGCCTATGTATGACTGTTCTGCCAGTGATTCCTCCGGATCTTCGTCCAATGGTGGCGTTGTCTGGTGGTCGATTTGCGACATCTGACTTGAACGATTTGTATCGCCGAATTATCAACCGAAACAACCGCTTGAAGAAGTTGATTGAGCTTAACGCGCCAGAAGTTATTCAGCGCAATGAAAAGCGCATGCTTCAGGAAGCTGTTGACGCTTTGATTGACAATTCAGCATCTCGCGGTCGTGCAGTTAGCTCGACTGGTGGTCGCCGTAGCTTGAAGAGCTTGAGCGATATGCTAAAGGGTAAGCAAGGTCGCTTCCGTCAGAACCTTCTTGGTAAGCGTGTTGACTATTCTGGCCGCTCGGTTATCGTGGTTGGTCCAAAATTGAAGATTAACCAATGTGGTTTGCCAAAGCAAATGGCGCTGGAATTGTTCAAGCCATTCGTGATTAGCTGGCTAATTAAGAATGAATTTGCGCACAATATTCGCTCGGCTTCACGTCTAATTGAAGCTGGTGAAGCGGTAGTTTGGGACGCGCTGGATTCAGCAATTGAAGGTAAGTACGTTCTACTTAACCGCGCACCAAGTTTGCACCGTTTGTCAATTCAAGCCTTCCAGCCAGTTTTGGTTGAGGGAAAAGCTATTCAATTGCATCCGCTAGTTTGTGCCGGATTTAACGCCGACTTCGACGGTGACCAGATGGCTGTTCACTTGCCGCTATCAAAAGAGGCTCAGGCTGAAGCTCGTGAATTGATGAGCGCAACCGCCAATTTGTTGAAGCCTGCCGATGGCGCGCCAGTGTTGCACATTTCGCAGGACATCGTGCTTGGCAACTATTACTTGACTTATGACAAGCCGCAAGCTCAGACCGACAAGGTTAAAACTTACAGTTCTGTTTACGAAGCAGAAATGGCTTACGACAATGGCGTAATTCACTTGCAAACCCCAATTCGTATCTTTGCGAAAGGTAAAATGCGTGAAACAACTTTGGGTCGCGTCTTCTTCAATGAGATTCTGCCTGAAGATTTCCCATATGATAATAATGTCCAGACCAAGAAGCAGCTCAAGAAGGTGTTGGCGCAAATCTTTAACAAGTATGGCGCCGAAGAAACCGCTAAGATTGCAGACCGCATGAAGGGTCAGGCTTTCCGCTTTGCTACGGTTGCGGCTGTGTCGACTGGTATGACCGACTATGTTCACTTTGAGGAAATCCCTCAGTTTGTGGCTGAAGGTGACGCTAAGGCGGCTTTGATTTCTGAGCAATTCGACCAAGGTTTGATTACTGAGGAAGAGCGATATAACTTGACGGTTAGCGCATGGCGAAACGTCGACAATAAGATTACGGCGTTCTTGAAAGACCAATTGGCGCATATGGACACCAGTATTTCTATGATGGTCAACTCTGGTGCTCGTGGTGATATTTCCAACGTGAAGTTGGCGAGCGCGATGATTGGTGTTCAGATGGACGCAACCAACCATGAGATTGAGCTTCCAATCCGCAGCTCTTACACCGGCGGTTTGTCTAGCCTTGAAGCCTTTATCGCAACTCGTGGTGCACGTAAGGGTCTTATTGACACGGCGCTTAAGACTGCCGACTCGGGCTACCTGACTCGTCGTTTGGTAGACGTTGCGCAAGACGTCTTTACCGTTGAAGACACTGATGGCGACGATGAAGGTTACGCAATTTACCGATCAGAAACTGAAGAGACGATGATTGACTTCTCGAACCGTTTGGCTGGTCGTTATGCTGCTGAAACGATTCCAGGTCACGTCAATAAGAACGAATTGATCACGCGTGAAATCGCAGATTCAATTGATGACGACGAAAGCATTGAAAGCGTTAAGATTCAGTCCGTATTATCGACAAATAACCTTAACGGTATTCCGCAGCGAAGTTACGGTATTGATATGTCGACTGGTAAATTGGTTGGCAATCATCAGCCGGTTGGTGTTATCGCCGCTCAGTCAGTTGGTGAGCCGGGTACTCAGTTGACGCTTCGTACCTTCCACAACTCTGGTGTTGCTGGTGGTGACATTACCCAAGGTCTTCCTCGTGTTGAAGAATTGTTTGAAGCGCGCACACCAAAGGGTCAAGCATTCATTACGGAAGTTGCTGGTTTGGTTGATGTTTGGGAAGATGGCAAGAAGTACATCGTTCAAATTACACCAGAATCTGGCAAGGTTGAGCGATTGCCATTAGAAGGACGAACCGTTGTAGTTAAGGCTGGCTCAAGCGTCAAGGCCGGCGATGTCTTAGCGACTGGCGAGAGCGACACTCGACCTTTGATTGCGCCATTTGACGGTGTGATTGAGTCGGCTGAGGATACTTTGGTGATCGCGGCAGAGGCTGCTTCACCAACTCGCTACGAAATTCCAGGCAATATGCAGTTGGTCGTTAAGGCAAACGATGTTGTCGAAGCTGGTGATCGATTGACGGCTGGATCATTGAACTTGCACGATTTGATGCGACTTAAGGGTGTTGAGGCAACTCAGCGCTACATCATCAACGAAGTTCTGCGAATTTACGCCGCTCAGGGTCAGGACGTGGCTGACAAGCACTTGGAGATTATTGTTCGCCAAATGTTTAGCCGCGTGCAAATCGAAGATGCTGGTGATAGCGAATTTGTGACTGGTGACATCGTTTCTAAGGCCGCTGTGGTCAATGCGAATAAGCAATTGGCTGCTGAAGGTAAGAACTTGATTAGCTACGCACAATTGCTACTCGGTATCACGAAGGTGTCAATCTGGAGCGACTCATGGCTATCAGCTGCATCCTTCCAGGATACTACTCGCGTCTTGATCAATGCTGCCGTATCTGGTCGAGCCGACCACTTGCACGGTTTGAAGGAAAACGTCATCATCGGCCGCAAGATTCCAGTAGGAACTGGCGCAGTCGAAGAAGATGAAGAATTCGAAACACCGAGCGAAGACGAATTCGTCGAAGAAGAAGTTGCTGCTTAATAAGTAGGCTTCGCAACTACAGGAACCGCCTCAATTCCGAGGCGGTTTTCTATTGATTTTAGTGATACCTATTATTTTATATTTTGGGTAGATATTTGACGTCAAGTGTGTTATAATTTTTCTCAGAGTTTCCTCTTTTCGGAGTGCGCGGTGGTTTGAATGTGTACAGACTGCAATCTCGGCGGAAAAGGTATAGACACGGAGAGGAGTTGCTGAATCCAAACCGTAAGGCAAATTGCCATAATTAGTTAATCAACCAAGGAGAAATTGGATGCCAACAATCAACCAATTGGTGCGCAAACCGCGCCAAACGGCTAAGAAAAAGTCCAAGTCGCCAGCACTAGGTCGTATTCATAACGCCCTAAAAACACGTTATTACGACCAGAATGCACCTCTCAAGCGTGGTGTTTGTGTACGTGTGACGACTAAGACGCCAAAGAAACCAAACTCAGCTTTGCGTAAAGTTGCTCGTGTTAAATTGAACAACGGCTATGAAGTTTGGGCGTACATCGGTGGTGAAGGTCACAACTTACAGGAGCACGCTGTGGTCTTGATCCGCGGTGGTCGTGTGCCTGACCTTCCAGGTGTGCGTTATCACATCGTACGTGGTGCGCTTGACCTTCAAGGTGTCAACAACCGTAAGAAGGGTCGCTCTAAGTACGGTACAAAGAAAGGGGATAAATAATCATGCCTCGTAAAGTTACCAAGAAATTGCAGCGTGAACTTAAGCCTGATCGCCGATACCAAAGTGTACTAGTTCAGCGCTTGATCAACAAGTCAATGCTAGACGGTAAGAAATTGGCGGCTGAGCGCGCTGTTTACGCAGCTCTAGAAACTGCTGCTAAGAAATTGGATTCCGAAGATCCATTGGCAGTGTTTGAAAAAGCATTGAAGAACGTTAGCCCAAGCTTCGAGGTTAAATCTCGTCGCGTTGGTGGCGCTAACTACCAGATTCCATTCCCAGTTCAGGGACATCGACAATTGCACTATGCGTTTAGCTGGCTAGTTCAAGCAGCCCGCGCTCGCAACGGAATGCCATATTCACAGCGTTTGGCATTGGAAATCGTTGACGCTTATAATGAAGCTGGTGCTGCCTTCAAGAAGAAGGAAGACACCCACAAGATGGCTGAAGCTAACCGCGCCTTTGCGCACTTTGCCCGCGGCTAATTATTGCCTGAAAGCAAAATCAGAAAATCGCTCTAAACGGGGCGATTTTTTGGTATAATAGAAAAAATTAGGAGGGAAGATGGCGAGTTTTTCGTTTGATATTGTGTCAGAAATTGACAAGGCTGAGATGAATAATGTTTTCATGCAGGCTGAAAAAGAAATCCAAGGGCGTTATGATTTTAAGGGGACGAGCGCGGCAATTGATTGGCTGGACGATAAGAAGGGTCTGAAAATTACCGGCGACAATGATTGGCAAGTTGATGCTGTATTAGACATTGTGCGTAAGAAGTTGGCAGGGCGCGATCAATCAAGCAAAGTTCTGGATTTGTCAAAAGAAAAAGTTGTTTCGAATTTGAAGACGACTTGGGAGATTCCGTTCAAGCAAGGGCTTGATCAGCCGACGGCGAAGCAAATTGCCGCTGATATTCGTGCTAATGCGCCGAAAGCTAAGCCGCAAATTCAGGGCGACCTCGTTCGTGTAACTTCTACATCGAAAGATGAGCTGCAAAAAGTTATTAGTTTATTGCGGGAAAGTGATTATGACACACCTTTGCAATTTGTAAATTATCGTTAGGATTGGAGCAGTATGAATCAGAAGTCAATGAAGAAATTAAAAATTGTAGCCATCGTTCTGGGTGTAGTTTTCTTGATCTCCGTTATAGTTGGGCTAATTGTCGTTAATAATAACCGCTCTTCCGGAGTTAGTAAGACCGCAAAAAAGAAGATCCAGAAGATTTTTGCCGAAGAAGATGCTAAGAACTCGCAGAAGGTCGTTTCCAAATATGGCTATTCGATTCGGTACGACAAGAGTATTTTTACTGGCGAAGGTCACGTCTTAAATAAAGACTCTAATGAAAAGCAGTATAGCGCCACTACGTATGCCGATGATGAATTGAAAGAAAGCCGCGCTTATGCGATTTTGCGATTGCATTTCAGAAAAGGTTCAGAAAAGCCGAAGGAGGAAGAAGAGAAGTTCTCGTTTAGAAAGATTATGCCAGACTTCTCAATCGTAACTTCGCGCAAAAAAGCTTATTTTGATCGATCAACGATGCCCGAGGAATACAAGGACACGAAGAAATATTCAGATCTAGATTTAATGCTTCAGGGTGATATTAACAAGCAGAAAAAGGATAATCCGAACTTAAAATATCACACCAGCGACGCGACGATTTCTGGACGAAAGTTTAAGAAAATGGTCGTCGATTACGGAAGCACTATTGACGGCAAGTGGCAGAAAACTGGCGAAAAAATAACTTATTTAACGATTCAGAATGGTAGGCCTTACTGGATGACGATTTTTGCATTGAGTAAAAATTCGTACACACAGCCATACATTGACCAGCTGGAGGCGCTGGTTGCTAAGGTTACTTTCCAGAACCCAGACAGTAGCTACTTGGTTAGGGCTGATGGCAATAATGAGGCGCAAGCGGCTTCCGCTACGATAGCTAAGACCGAAACTAAGGCGGAAAATTTCTCAGAAGATAAAGACACTACGAATACTTTAGATGAACTGGACGAAGATTCTGTTATTAAAGTGGTGGCAAGGAATCAAATTGCTACGGTCCGCGTGGGAACATATCGTTGTGCTGACATGATTTATACGGCGCAGAATGGTGCGAGTATGCAGCTGAATGGTTTGTGTACGGGTGGAATTGGTAGCGGGTCGATTGTTTCTGACGATGGCTACATCGCTACAAATGGGCATGTGACTGAGGTTTCGAACCAAAGTATGATCATGGGTCTCAACACGCAAGAAAACATGAATAAATATATAAAGTTTGTGGTAGATGCGGGCTATGTAACTAGAGAGACGCTTCGGGATTTGGCAAATAAGGCTGATGGCGGCGATCAGAGTGCGCAAGCGGCAATTCTCGGTCTTATCAATCAGGTTCCTGCCGATAATATACGTTCGCAAAACGATCGATACGATTACGTTATCCAGACCTCAAGCGAACCTATTGCGCGCGAAGATGACGGTTCGGGCAATCTTAAGTGGAAAAAGACGAAGACTAACATTTCAGCTAAGAAAATTGACGCGGAAGTTGATTTGAAGGGTCATGGCATGGATCTGAATAGCGACAAAAGTGATGTGGCGATTCTGAAGGTTGAAGGGCGATTTCCAGCGGTGGAATTGGGTGATAGTTCTAGGATTTCTAGAGGTGATCGAGTGACGGCGATTGGTTATCCAGCGATTGTCGACGACGGTGTAAATACGAAGAAGAGTAAGACCGTCCCAACTGTTACTCAAGGTGATGTTTCTGGTTCGGGCAGTGACGCGGGTGGTCATAAGCTGTTTTCAATGAGTGCGCAAATTGCGGCGGGTAACAGTGGTGGTCCAGCGTTCGATGATGATGGCAAGCAGATTGGATTGAATACTTACGGCGGCTCATCTTGTGCGGATAGGAGCGAGCGCAACAATTCTTGCTTTGGAGAGGGGATATTCCGTGATATCGCTGATCTGAAAACTATGGCGAAGAAAAATAATGTTGTGTTATCGGCAAACGGCGAATTGACTAAGCTCTGGAAAGATGGCTTGGAGAGTTTTTCTCAAGGTAAATATTCTCAGGCAAAAGCTAAATTTGAACAATTGGATAAAAAATACCCCGACAATTATTTGGTGGCGAAGATGATCGAGGTTTCATCCAATACTCCAGACGACTCTACGGAGAGCGAGGCATCTAGCGCAGAAGCCAGTGCGAGCGAATCAGAAAATAACACTACAGTTATAATTGTGGTTGTGGTGATTCTTTCAACGGGGGCGTTATTCTTAACAGTGTCAATTATCGCAATTGCTGTTTCTGTCAGTAATCGACGTAAGATGAATACTTATCCATATTCTGCCGCTGGACAATTCCCGCAGCAGCCTCAGTATCCGCAGCAACCGTATCAGCAGCCAATCCCGCCGCAACAACAATATCCGCAACAAAACTACTATCCGCAGCAACCTGGTCAATATCCGCCAACATACGCGCAGCCGCCTATGCAACAGCCTCCGGCTAACTATCCGCCTGCGGCGCCAGCTCAGAACGACAACGAGTCTAAGAATCCTCCGACTCAGAGCTAGTCAAAAACATAGATAACTGATATAATAAAACGCAAGAGTAGTTTTTTGGTGCCAAAAAATTGACCAAAAATCTCGGCAAATTAACGTAATATAAAGGAAAATTTATGGCAGAGACGCATGTTCCGCTAAAGAATTTTAGAAATATTGGTATTATTGCCCATATTGACGCCGGTAAAACGACGACAACTGAGGGCATTTTGTACCGCACTGGTTTGACGCATAAGATCGGTGTGGTTCGTGGTGAAGGTGACGGTGCTACTACCGACTGGATGGCACAGGAGAAAGAGCGTGGTATTACTATTACGTCAGCCGCTGTGACTTGTTTCTGGAAAGATCACAAGATTAACATTATCGACACCCCAGGGCACATTGACTTTACCGCTGAGGTTGAGCGTAGTTTGCGCGTGCTTGACGGTGCAGTTACAGTCTTTGACGGTAAGATGGGTGTTGAGGCTCAGTCTGAAACTGTTTGGCGCCAAGCTAATAAGTACGGCGTGCCACGTATTTGTTTCGTTAACAAGATCAACCAGACTGGTGGTGACTTCTACAAGTCTCTAGAGTCAATTCACAACCGCTTGAGTAAGCAGGCTTTCCCAGTTCACTTGCCAATTGGTTTTGAAAAGACCATCCACGGTGTTGTCGACTTGATTGACATGAAGGCTTACACCTACGACGACTACACAGATCACGAGCTTAAAGTTGGTGAAATTCCAGCTGATATGCTTGAAAAAGCTAAGAACGCACGTTCTCTGTTGGTCGAAAACGCTGTTGAGGCTGATGACGAACTTACTATGAAGTTCTTGGAGCAGGGCGAAGAAGCTATTACCGTTGATGAGCTAAAGATGGCTCTACGTAAGCGCGTTTTGGCTGGTGACTTTTACCTAGTTACTGGTGGTGACGGTCGCGGTGTGATCGTTGAGAAGTTGCTTGACTTGATGGTTGATTTCTTGCCAAGTCCACTAGACGTTGATGAAATTTGGGGCAAGAATCCAAAGACTGGCGACGAAGTTAGCCGCAAGCCATCAGATAAGGAGCCTTTGTCTGCTTTGGCGTTTAAGATTGCTGCGGACCCATTTGTTGGTAAATTGATATTTGTTCGTGTCTATTCTGGTGTTCTGAACTCAGGAAGCTACGTACTTAACACGACAACTGGCGAGAAAGAGCGAATCGGACGAATTGTTCGTATGTTTGCTGACAAGCGTGAAGAAATTAGCAAGGTTGAAGCTGGTGACATCGCTGCTGTGGTTGGTCTGAAATCTACTGCGACTGGTAACACGTTGTCTGACGTGGCGCATCCAATTGCTCTTGAGTCAATCGAATTCCCAGAGCCACCTGTATCAATCGCGGTTGAGCCAAAGTCAAAGGCTGACCAGGAAAAGATGGCGTTGGCATTGCAGCGCTTGGCTGAAGAAGACCCAACTTTCCGAATTCACACTGACGAAGAAACAGGTCAGACAATTATGTCGGGAATGGGTGAGTTGCACCTAGACATTCTTATTGACCGTATGAAGCGCGAATTTAAGGTTGAAGCCAATATTGGTGAACCTCAGGTTGCCTTCCGTGAAAGCATCAAGGGTCGCTCTGAAGTTCAAGGTAAGCACGCCAAGCAGTCTGGTGGTCGCGGTCAATATGGTGACGTTTGGGTTCGCTTTGAGCCAAATGAGACTGGTAAGGGCTTTGAATTCGTTGATGAAATTAAGGGTGGTGTGGTTCCTCAGGAATATCGCCCAGCCGTAATGAAGGGTATTCGCGAAACATTGGAAGGCGGTGTTATTGCCGGTTATCCAGTTGTTGACGTTAAAGCTACACTTTACGATGGTTCATACCACGATGTCGACTCCTCAGAATTGGCGTTCTCATTGGCAGGTTCGATAGCTGCTCGTGAAGGTATTAAACAAGCTAACCCAATCTTGCTTGAGCCAGTTATGAAGGTTGAAGTTACTACACCAGAAGACTTCATGGGTGACATCATCGGCGACCTTAACTCACGTCGCGGACGTATCGACGCTATGGAAGACTTGATGGGTGGTGCTAAGTTGATTAAGGCGTTTGTGCCATTAGCAAATATGTTCGGCTACACATCGGACATTCGCTCAATGTCTCAGGGTCGCGCCGCTTCAACGATGGAATTAGCTCAATACGAGGAAGTTCCACCAAACGTTGCGCAAGAGATTATCGAAAAGCGAAATAAATAATCTCTACCTCATAAAAAATCCTCGGAGCGAATCCGGGGATTTTTATTTGGCTAATTTTCAGGTTTATAAGTTTGGGATTGTTAGGTTTCGTTTGGCGAGTTCTTCTTTGATTCGTTTGGTCAATTTGCGCGCTTTTGTCGCCTGAATGCTATTTGTGCCATATCTGTTTTCAATGTCTTCCAGTCGTTGGTCTATGGATATCGGCTT
>CALHQU010000083.1 GCA_938038145.1 uncultured Candidatus Saccharibacteria bacterium | reverse complement strand
ACTCGAGCCACTTCAGCTTTGACGATAATCCGCGTTCTAGTAATACCAACGACACCATCACAACGCACCATATCACCGAGCTATAGACAAACGCCCAAACTATCCTGAGCATAATCCTTAGTCGCCGGCCAACCACCAAGTCGCTAGCAGCCTGGATTGCCCGCAGCGGATACATACCAGGCAAAGCCACCACGACTAGCGCAATAATCGTACTGGTCACCCAATAGAGTACAAGTGTTAATACACTTGCCGCCAGCAGACCAAATAACATCATACCGAAACCTTCTGTTAATATATGCACCGATACCAACGCCGAATACGCCAGCGCCATAATACCAACTGGCGATAGTTGAATTAGTAATGTCAGCAACACTACCGACGTCGATATCAACGGTGCGGTTGCGTTGTACAAGCCGTCGCGTAATTTTGGCTTAAGCCCAAGTAGAATTTCGCGCAGCAACCACACCGCCGTTAACCAAGTCATCAACACAAGCAGCGCCAGCATAACTCCCTGTTCAGCCCGCAGCGACGTCGTGTCAATCGCCAGCGACGAAAATGTCAGCATACCAGCATTTAGCAGCTGTCCCACGCCGCCGTCGAAAATCTTGCCCAGCGACTCGGACACTAGCTTGCCAATTGAATCATAAGTTGACTGGCTAGTAATAATTCCTAGAAAAATTATTATCAGCGCATACAAGATTATCATGGATAAGAACAGACCTTTACTCTTCCACAACACGCGATTGACATAGTGAGTAAAAGCAATATATCCAGGCAAACGCAAACTGCGGCGATAATCTCGCCGCCGCGTCCGCCGAAAGCTGCGATGCGGCCGCCGCTGCAGGAAACGCACATTGCGATAGCGCGCCAAATACCACTTCTCGGTAAGCCAATCAAGAAATGCACTACCGTAATGCTTCGGAGTATTATGTTTCTTTTGCTGTTTCATAAATAAGCTATGGTGCGCAAGGCGGGAATCGAACCCGCACGACTTTTGGTCAAGAGATTTTAAGTCTCTCGCGTCTACCAATTCCGCCACTCGCGCTTGTAATTTTATGGAGGCACGTACGAGAGTCGAACTCGTCTAAAAGGTTTTGCAGACCTCTGCGTAACCGCTCCGCCAACGCGCCACCGCCTTTATTATATCAGATTTTACAAAACATATCACAAACAATTCATCCAATAATTGCAATATGTTTGGTGCGAGCGAGAAGACTTGAACTTCCACGAGCGCAATGCTCACTAGCCCCTCAAGCTAGCGCGTCTACCAATTCCGCCACGCCCGCATAGCCACTTACCATTATACCCGATTACGGGGTTTTGTAAACGGACTTTTTCTCTGTCGCCCAATATTGAACATCGACATAGCGATCGACGGGATTGACAACTTCAGTGCTTGCGTCGAGAGCTTTAACGTTCCGGATATGGATATAGTCAAACTTCGGCTGATACAGGGCAATCGCTGGAGCGTCCGCTTGCCAAATGGCAGTGAACTTCGCATAGCGATCAGCGCGTTGCTTCGCCGATATTTTAGATCGGCCGCTCTCCAGAGCATCGTCCGCTATCGCATTATTATAATTGGAGAAATTCAAACCATTGTTAGTTGCCTGTGAAGAATGCCAATAGGCGTAAACATCAGGGTCGCCGCCCAAGGAGAGCTCATAAACCAGCACGTCAAAATTGCGCGGTTGCAAAACTGTCTGAAGAATATTTTGAGTGGCGTCATTCGGATCGACAACTTTAATATCCGATTCTATGTTCAGCTCATCATACCAAACTTGAGCCAAATATCTGGCGACCTTTTCGTAATTGCTATTCTTCAAAACAACCACGTTGAGCTTTAATTTATCATTTCCCTTCTGGCGAACATTATTTACACCCTTCCAACCCTCAGCGTCGAGTAAAGATTTTGCTTTCTTGACGTCATAACTAGACGAGTTCGAACTCTTTCCCAGGAATTTGTTAAGCGTTGGACCAGACAATTCCTCCGTAGACAATGACAAAGATTGGCGTAGCTTGGATGTGTCGACACTGAGCGACAAAGCTTGACGAACAGCTTTTGATCGCAAGAACTGACTGTTGTTATTAAACAGCGCGTAAACTCCGTTATTCAAAGAATGTGCTTCTGCGACATACATAGATTTCACCTCGGAGGATTGATCGTTATAAATCAATTCTGGAGTTCCTGTAATTTCTCGCGTACGCAAACTTTTCGCAATATCATCCTGCGTCGGATACGCGTACAGCTGGAATCGCTCTAACTTAGGCGTACTGCCATAATAATTGCTATTCGACTGCAGATATAGCACTTTTTTACTACCATCGCTCGTTACGTTCTGTAGCAACCTAAAGGCAAACGGACCACTGGATATAGGCGATTTATTAAAATCATGTTCACGTAAATTCGACGGTTTAACGTCTTTTAATATATGCTTAGGGATAATCGGGAATGTCAAAGCGTGGACAAACGGCGAATATGACGACGGCAAGATAAACTTCACCGAATCGTCAGACACTTTCTCGAATTTTATAGACTTCCAGCCAGATATTTCAGCTCCAACTTCTGGATTCGCCAATAGCTTCAACGTAAAGATTACATCGTCCGCCGTTAAATCTTGTCCATCCGACCACTTCAAGCCCTTCTTCAGCTTAACCGTATATTCAGTTTCTTTATCGTTAACACTGACACTATCCGCCATGTCAGCCTTTATATTGCCCGTTGAGTCATATCGATACAAACTTGAAAATAGCAACTTTGCGGCGGATTTTTCAGCATTAGTTTTTGCGAAAATCGGGTTTAAGTTTTCCAAAGGACCCAACACGCCCTCAGAATACGATCCGCCAGAAGTGTACGCCATTGTTGTGAAAGAATTGCGAGAAATATGCCACTGCACCGCACTGGCGCCAATCATCACCAATACTAGAATAATCCAAACAGAAACCCGACGCCGTACATTAGACAAACGATCCAACCTGGATGTCACGAATTTATGCGCATGGCGCAAGCTTCCCTTTTCAATCTTACGCAGACGCTTATTGACATCTTTACTGGAAACTTTTAGCCGCGCAAAACGATTCCATGACGAATTATCCGAGCTCAAATCTATTCTCCTATTTTTGCAATCCCGGCAAAATCATACTTGCCAAAATCGATAGCACAAAAATCACCGCAAAAACAATAGTTACGTCGAACAAGTTTTTATCAAATCCGCGACGAGTAGTGAATAACTCCCCAGACGAGCCGAATCCTGCACCCAAACTTGCGCCTCGTTGTTGCAACAAAATTGCGATAATCATCAGTACGGCAGATCCAAGCGTCACGTACGGTAAAATTGTATCAATTGACATATTACTCCTTTTCTTCCCGCTGCAAAACCAGCGCGCTACTTATAATATAGTTTACCAAACTCAATATAATCCCGGCAATAATTGAATGCGCAAAAGTCATAGAAATCCCTGGTGCCAAAGCGAGCGAGATATAAACCATAAAGCCATTTACGATTAAGGTAAACAGCCCTAAGGTTAATAAAATTGCTGGCAGTGCTAAAATTGTAACAATTGGTTTCAATACGCTATTCACTACCGAAAATATCAACCCCGCCATCATAAATGTCCACGCAGAAGTTGCGCCCGTAGTTTCATTTCCAAGCAGCCGCACCGCAACCCAAATACCTACCGAGTTAAGAATTAGCCGAATCAAAAACGTTGCAAATTGTCTTTTCATTAGTCTTATTATATATAATTTATGCTTTATTGTCGATTGGTCGTCCAAACTTAAGATAAGCGCTTAATCAAATTCGCCTTTTTCGTGCCAACTTCCGCCTGCAATTCCGCATAATCCGCCTCGATAATTTTTTTCACACTGCCAAATTTCCTCAACAATTTCGCGCGTGTCTTTGGGCCAATCCCCGGAATTTTTTCCAGTTGGTTTTTCGTCTGATTTTGACGCTTCAGCGCCGTATGATAGCTCACAGCAAATCGGTGCGACTCGTCACGAATCCGCTGGAAAAGTTTGACAATATCCGTCGTCGCAATAGAACTTTTTGTAAAATTGTCCCGACTGGAGCCGTCATCAATAGCAGAGCCTCGTAGATTCTTTGAATGAGATCCGGCGTTGCGCTGAGTAGGATGCAAATTTACCACATACACATCATTGTCTTCGTGAATAGAGACATCCTGATGAATAGATTTTTGCAACTCTTCAATGCGCGCTACGTCAATTTGTGAGCCAGTTTTATGAATAATAATTTCTTCCTCGCGCTTAGCGATGCTAATAATCGGCAATTTTATTCCGCGCTCATCCCTCGCCTTAATCGCCGCCGAAAGTTGACCCTTTCCGCCGTCAATCAACAACAGATCCGGACGACCCCAGCTTTTGATATTTCGCTCGCCAAGTCGTCTAAAAATCACCTCATACATATTTCCAGTATCGTCGTTTTTTTCACCCACCTTAAATTTGCGATATTCCGCACGATCGCTCGCACCATTCGTAAAGACCACCATACTCGCCACAACCTGACGTCCGCTCATATGAGAAATATCATAACCCTCAATTCGCACTGGAATATTTCTCAAGCCAAGTAGTTTTGCTAAATCAGCCAGAGCCTTGTCTTTTGAAATATCCAAAAATTCCTTATCGCCAAACATAACGCGTCGCTGAAGCTCTTGCATGGCGCGCAACTTATTCCTCAGACTTGCCGCCCGCTCAAAATCATGAAGTCCCGCAGCCGTTTTCATATCACGCTCCAACTCCACAGCAATAGCCTTGCGGTTTCCCTTGATATAACTTATCAATTTACGCAAACTAGCTTTATACACATCCGAACCATCACTTATTTTCGGACTTAAACCCAAATCCTCATCCAACTTTGATTGCCCGGGGCGTCTTTGGTGAGTGAGATATGGAAAAATTCGCCTCAAATAGCGCAATGCCTTTTTTAACGCAAAACCATTGTAAAATGGACCAAAATAATCCGCACCATCATCGGCAGGATTCCGCGTAAAACTGACCGTCGGCCAATCGCTTTTCATATCAATCCGAACGTACATCTGAGATTTATCATCACGAAGCAAGACATTGTATCGCGGCATATATCGCTTGATCATCTCGCTTTCCAAAAACAGCGCATCAACCTCACTCTCAGTTTCAATCCAATCAGTATCAAAAATCTCCGCTACCAGCGCCATAGTTTTATTGTCTCGCCCGCGCGAATCTTGAAAATACTGACGTACGCGGTTTTTAAGCACCGCCGCCTTGCCAACATAAATTACCTCGCCGCTCGCCGACTTATGAAAATAAACGCCGGGCGTTCGCGGCAAAGTTTTCAGCTTGGCTTGCAATGCTTGATTCATTAAATACATTACAATCTAAACACGCCAATTATGCAAGTATTCTTCTAGCGATTGACTAATCTTCCAACCACTTTTTGAGAACTATCGCCTGATTATATTCCGTATCTTTGGCGCCATATAACAGCGTAACTGCAGATTGTTCGTTCCAATTATTCTTTGCTTCGGCAGCCGCAGGATTATTATCTAGCTCCTTCACATAACGGCGAGAAAATTCCGGGAATTTTTCTGGATCGTGATTAAACCATTTGCGTAATTCATCGGTCGGGGCAATTTCTTTGTTCCACTCGTCCAATGCAGCTCGTTCTTTACTAATCCCGCGCGGCCACAATCGATCAACCAGCACACGATAACTATCGTCTGACGCGGTCGGCTCATAAATCCGTTCAATTTTATACTTTGTCATAATTTTAAATTTTATATAACTACAAAGCGCTAATCAGGTCAATAAAACGCTCTTTTGAGCTAACATATTCTCCTAATTCTATACTAGTTACTGGCAATTTAACATCGTGTTCCTGTAATAACTTTCGCACTTCATCTTGCTTGTCATGCGGTACTTCCACATGTGAAATATTTGCAATATTTATCAGCTTACTAGCACGAACTTCGTATTGACACATTGGCTTATCTAGTTTTATCTGTGAATCAATATTTTTCACACCAATTAATATCGGATAATTTCCAGATATGTCACTACCTAAGCAAAAAACGTCCCATACATTTCGCGCTTGGATATTTACTTTTTTGCCCCAAGTATTATCACCATTATTATCACGAGACAATGCTCGCCACGCTTTCCAGCGACGCATCATTTTAAAACCGCTAGTTATAAATAGACGAGCATAAAACATACCATAATAATACGACACCCACGTAAGCGCATCACCGTAACGATTTTCTTCTTTCCACCCAAGCCTATGCATATCAGCATACGATCGCGCGATCATTCTGCTCCGACACAGTGAAACCGAATACACAACACGTTGCTTACTCCCGCCAAATACTGCATACACATCACGTGCTGGCTTAAGTCCGGCAGCATCACAAAAACTTTTCAGGACATCAGTTATACCGTGCTCACCATGCTGCCAGCGGCCGGTACCATGCCAAAACTGAGTACCTTTCGTCAGTTTTTGATATTCTTTTATTTCAGACTCTTTAAACTGGCGTATTGATTTTGGCTTGATTATGTATTTTCTGGCAAATTTGTCTAATATTTTTTCAGCCCATCGCAATCGTATTCTATGAGAAACCGCTAATAATAGATGATGCGGTAAATATTGCAATGATTTCTTTACAAATAGTCTTTGATATTTATCACCTTCAGCTTTATTGCCTCGTCTTAGCGATTTTTGAGAATATCGGTGCGTGCGCTTCTCGATAGCACTATTTTTAGTTAACTTACAAAAACGAGCATTAAGTATCTTCAAAATCTTTTCCATACTAGACTATAATATCTAATATACTAAGTTTAGTCTATTCTAGACACCGACGCTACGTAAATATTCCTCCAAAAACTCACTCCAGTCAGATACATTCTTCTCGCGGAAGTAAGCGCGAAGAAAATCAACCATAATTTGCTGACGATTTTCCGCTTCTATTCGTCCTGGTTCAGTCAACATCAAACCTTTCAATTTCAGCAGTTTCTCAAAGAAGTGATTGATAAATCCGTCAGTATCATGCGTATTGCCATCAGCGTTATATTCGTGCGCCGCCAGATTGACATTCGGCCAGACTTTAGGGTCAAAAATCCGCCCGCCGTGATGACAAGCATAAGTCAACGCCCGCTCAATGCCAACTGCGCCAATAGCATCACACATATCAGCATCAGACGCCAATTTCCCCGCCAGCCGCTGCGGCTGCTTGCCGTTCAGCCGTTTGCTATAACCAATCGCCGCAATATTCTCTAACACAGCCTGACTTAAATCATCATTCACTTCTACCTGCGCCATAATATCTACTGCGTTCGTCAATTTTTCCGCCTGCGTTTTACCGACTAACTTATAATCATCAACATCATGCAGCCAAGCTGTCAACAGCACTTCTTGCAGATTCACTGATTCGTTGCATTCGTTAGCGAAACGCTCTGCCAGCAACGCCACTCGCTCAACATGATCATCAACATGTCCCGAAGTGTCGCCGCCCAGTAACTGTCGAACTTTAGTCTTTACTATTTCAAGCTGGGCAATCTGTCGATCGTTCATACTCATATTATACATAAAAGCAGAGTCGCACTACAACAACGACTCCCTAACTATAGATTGCAAAACCGGCACAACATCTATTTCAAACCACGGATTACGCTTACGCCAGCCAATGTTAAGCGGCGATGGATGAACCAACGGAAAATAATCTGGTAAATATGCATCGAAATTAGATACGGTTGCCGTTAAGTTACGTTCAGCGCGATGATTCAAATAGTATTTCTGAGCATAAGACCCAACCAATATAATCAATCGCACATTCGGCATTTGAGCCAACAAACGCGGATGCCACTTTCTAGCAAAATCCAGGCGTGGCGGCAAATCCACAAGCCTCGTATATGGGCGGATGTTTATTCT
Organism: uncultured Candidatus Saccharibacteria bacterium; assembly: GCA_938038145.1. Lineage (GTDB taxonomy): Bacteria > Patescibacteriota > Saccharimonadia > Saccharimonadales > Saccharimonadaceae > Nanosynbacter. The sequence goes on along the minus strand of CALHQU010000083.1, from coordinate 282 downwards.
CAATTATTTCTAAATTCTTTTAACATTTTATTTAAAACTAATGCATTTTCATATCCTTCAATTAACATCTTAGAGATTTTATTTCTGATCGCTTTCTTATGGCATAAAAATTCCTCCTGATCAGTTTTTCTTAACCATAATCAGGAGGTTTCTATACACAGAATTTTACACAGTCTCAAATATCTAGTACTTCTACTATCTCTTCTCTTTTTTCTTTCATTATAATTTTTTTGATTACTTCTTCATCTAAGTATTTCGAGAAATCATCCAATTCAGATGTTA
>CALHQU010000082.1 GCA_938038145.1 uncultured Candidatus Saccharibacteria bacterium | reverse complement strand
CAAATTATATTTCTTAACACTTTTCTCCAAATGATCAATTGAGCGCTGCAGAACCTGTTCTGCGGTTTCGTCCGGGGAAATATAGAATGTTTCACCGTAAATATACCCCTCAAGCCCAGCATTTTCCGGCCTGCCCGTAAAAACCGGACTGTCATACTTAGCGGCAAATGCCTTTTTTATCTGATCGTCCGAGAATCCCGCCTTAAGCAACACGGATTCAACTTCTCTGCCGTCAGAATTCTTCATTTTTTTATTCAAAGTCGATCCAGGATAAAATGTTATAGCAATCTCATCAGTTTTACCACTGGTCAAGTGATTAATTATCTCATCGACAGATTGTGAAGCTTTTACAGAATAAACACCAGCCTTGAATTTGCTTGCCGAATTATGAAGCCTTGTGTAAATAGAAAACGCTAAAGAGTTTTTGATAATTTTATTATCCTCTAAAGTTTTGGCGATATCACTAGACCCCATGCCTTCTTTAATATTAATTCTGAAAGCTTGCTGACTATTTACGTCGGCAGGAGAAAGCATCTGCTTATACCACACCGTTGCCCCAAGAGCGCCGATTCCAGCGATAGCTACAACTATTGACAACACTAATAGCCAAATACGTCGTTTACGAATTTTCATAATTCTCCTCCAAAAAATCTTGCAAAATTATGCTAGCAGCCTCCGCATCAATCTCGCCCTTATCTTTAATTTTATTCCCTAATCTTTGCTCGGCCTGTACGCTCGTTAAAGATTCGTCTTGAAAAACAATCTCTGTATCAAGCTCAATGTCTTCAAATTGCTTAACAAATTCTTCCACAAATTCCGTTTGCTTCGTTGGTTCACCAGATTGATTTCGTGGATAGCCCACTACGATCGTATCGATGTCATGCCTCAATACTAGCTCTGTTATTTCCTGGACAATATTTTCATTATTTTCCAACCAACCGAACGGCACGGCGATCTTCACTTGCGAATCCGCCATAGCCAAACCAATTCGCCGCGATCCAACATCCAGCGCTAAGAAGTTTTTACTTGACATCTTTTATCTTAAATTCGACATTAATCTTATTGATATCTTTCGGAACAGATTTAACCCAGAATGGCGAGAATTTAACATCGACATCTTCAACACCTTCGATAGATTCAATAGCAGACTGAACCTCTCCGTAACTCTTGCCTTTGGCTTGATCCTTTACGTTCGCTTCTTTAATATCTGGACCAACCTTGCCATTCGTAGTTAAACGCACAGTCTGTGCATTATGCGCCTTAGAAAATTGCGAGAACGCAACCTTGCTTACTCCATTGTCATAAATTCTCTGCGACTTCTTACCAGAAATCTCCTCTTTAAGCTTTGCTTCCACAAAGTTTTTTAGCTCATTCTTATCAATAGCCAACGCACTGGCGGTAATTGTCGATTTCAGAGTTACAGCTCCAGTCGCTTCGCCGTCTACCGCTACACTTGGGTTGGGATCTGATCGGTTTTCAACGTAGCTTTCAGCTATAACCGTTGCCGAATCGCCGAATGACGACAACAACTGCTCTTTTAATCCATCAATCTTCTTTTCGCTCAGCTTGCTTTTTGCCGATTCTATATCGCTAGCCGTCACAACCGTCGCAGTTTTATCGGTGCCGCCACTAGTAGCAGACCGCAGTGACGCAGAAATATCGTCAACCGAAATACTCATACTGCCAGTTGCTGCATTATACTGAGCTCCGCCCTCACTAGCGGTAATAGCCCCAGAAGCAGATCCCGGACATTTATATCCTGGACAATTCCAACCCAACGTAGCCCCCGGAACAGTCACAGAAGAATTCAAAGTATAAGATAGTCCACTATTTTTCAAGATTGTGCCAGCTGAAATAGTCACACTACTTGACGACGAGTTACTGAAGACAACTACTCCGGTAGCTTTTTCTCCGACATTCTTCTTGCCCGTAGCGGAGAATTCTACACTGACCTCTTTAGCTAACTCCTTTTTCACAGACTTAATGACATTAGATTTTGCGCTTGTAGTGGCTGTTTCATTCAAGCTGACGGTATCACTGACTGTCATACTAGTAGTCTTTGCTGAAATAACAACCGTGGCATGTGGTGCAAACCAAATTGCCCAAACCAAAAATACAATCAAAAGTAAGGCGCCACCGCCTATCGATAAGAACTTCTTACGAAATGTATTAAAATCAGGGACTTTTGGTTTTTTAACCATCTTTTTCAGAGAGTCCAACCCCTTAGGCTCCTTCTTGTTTGCGTCAGCTATAGCATTATCTACAGCAGAATCTTCATCAGATTTCTTTGATCTTTTCGCGGAATCCGCCATATCTCCAACCGCCAGTTTGCCGCCATCAATCACATCATTGTCGTCATCGACTTTCAGAACTGGAATCTCCGCAATTTCTGGCTTGCTCTGAAGCGTTTTTGCAATAGGAATTTTTGCCGTTGCCGCTAATCCAGCCAAAACCGAATCATTCGTGATTAATACAATTCTCTTATCCGCCGAAGTTGCCGCCCGAGCCAGTAATCGAATATTGACCGCGCTCTGTAAAACGCCAATCCTTCGAGGCGGCACTAACGCAATAATCCTCTCTTTCGACGCCTTAATCTTACTAATTATCGTCGTAATGTCGTCTTCTACATCGATATAAATAACGTCTTTATTCATTTTAAATCTTTAACAACCTATTTACTTTTTCAACTAAACTATTACCGTCTTGACTACCGATAATTGTATCATATCCAACTCGCAACAAGCCCATTGCGGTTACAAATGTGTGATCGCTAATGTCTCCAGTTTCATCGACTATCCCTGTAATATCACTTGGATTGATATATTGAACTACTGGCTTCTTAGTAAAAGGCAAATCCTCTGGCCAGCGTCGAGTTTTCAGAGCTTCAGTAATTTTCTGCAAGCTCGATCCGCCGCCACACAACAAAATCCTATTCGGCAAATAGTCGACATTATCAAAATCGCTCAGCGCCAATTCAACGCCTGATAGCCAAACTTCCAAAGTCTTATCGATCGCCGCGTCAACTTTTTTCTTTACACTAGGCTTCAAATTCTCATTGTCAATATTCAATTTCAGCTTTTCTGCATCTTTGAAGCTTAAATCCAAGTCAGCTGCAATAGTTCTAGTGAAACTGCGTCCACCAATACCAAACATCTTCGTGCCTTCGACTCCGCCGTCATTAACAACTGCAATATCCGTCGTGCCACCACCAATGTCCGCTAGAATCGCCGTAAAATTGCTATCCGTATCCGATCCCAAAACGCTCCTACTCACCGCAAATGGCTCGGCAGCCACAGCCACCAAATCCAGCGCAAGCTCGTCCGCAACCTTCTCTAACGCGCCAATGTGAACCATCGGAGCAAACGCCGTGTAAATCTGCACCGCCACGTCTCGCCCCTGAAAACTAATCGGATTCGAAACTTTATAGCCATCAATATGGATACTCACCAGCGCCGAGTTAACCAGCTTCACTTCAACATCCTCATTGCCAGTTTCTAGTGCAATTTGAGCCTGAGCTTTTCCCTGGGCGCGCTCCTGGACTTTCTCAATGATAAATTCCATCTCAGCAATGTCTAGCGGCTTATTTGGCTGCGGCCTGCGATAACGAATAGTATTCGTAACGCCCTTAACTAATTCGCCCGCGATGCCAATAACAACTCGCTTACCCTGAACGCCAGCTTGATCCTCAGCCTCAGACAAAGCCTCCTCGCAATTCGCCACAACCCCAGCAATATCAGCAATCGCGCCACTGTGCATATCACCCATTTCCTGCTGCTTTCGACCAACGCCGATAATCTTCAGCTCGTCGTCTTTAACTTCGGCGATCAACGCCTTAACCACTTCCGTACCAATATCTAAGCTAACCAATAGTTCGCGACTATCTTTATCAGACTTCTTCAACATGTCTTTCAATGCCATATAAGAAATATTATATAACGCTTGTGATTTTAGAGCAACAGTTAATTATCTATCTTAAAACAGCCTTGATTCGACGAATTCCAGCCGAACTAGATTCTTCTTTGGTGATTTTGAATCGCTTGCCATCTTCAGACAAAACTCCAGTGTGTTCGACGTGTGGGCCGCCGCAAACTTCAAAGCTAACAATGTTACCATCCTTGCCAATGGAATAAACCTTAACCTCATCACCGTAACGCTCACCGAACGCGCCAATTGCACCCATATTTAGTGCCTCGTCTGTCGGATAAACAGCAAAACTAACTGGCAAATCTTCATCAATCCAAGCATTAACTTGATCTTCGACCGCCTGTTTTTCTTCTGGTGTCAATTTGTCGTGATTAAAATCAAAGCGCAATCGATCGGCGGTAATATTGCTTCCGTGCTGCTGTAAATCTGGCGCATTCAAAACCTTACGTAACGCCGCACCCAACAAATGCGTCGCCGTGTGATATTTCAGATGAATAGAGTCATGACCTTCCAAACCGCCACTAAATTGCCCCTTGCGAGCCGTCTTAGAGCGCTGTCGTTGCTCATCCATTTTCGCGGTAAATTCCTCGCGCCAATTGTCCGAAAGTTTAATTCCTTGTTTATACGCCTCTTCCGTACTGAGTTCCACTGGGAAACCGAAAGTGTCGTACAAAGTGAACAATTCTTCACCAGTCAAGCCATCGTCAATGTAGCGTTGCATTTGTCGCAAACCTTTTCTCAAAGTCTGGCGAAAAGCTTTCTCTTCCTTAACGAGGACAGCAATTATATTGTCGCGATTATTCTTCACCTCTGGAAAATCGGCTTCATACAAATCAGCAATCGTCGGCACAACTTCTTGCAGGAAATTCTGCTCGATCCCCAAGTCAAAACTATAGCGAATTGCCCGACGAAGCAGACGACGCATCACATAGCCCTGCTCTTTATTACTTGGCACACACCCATCAACTGCCATAAACGTCGCAGCCCTCAAATGGTCAGCAATCACTCGCATACTTTCGGTGTGTGAAGCGTAATCCTTGCCGCTCAGATCTTGCAGCTTTTCAATAATCGGCCAAAGCAAGCTAATCTTAAAGACGTCAGGATCATTATTTACTGCAGCCGCGATTCGCTCAAGTCCAGATCCATGGTCAATATTTGGCTTATCGAGTGGCTCAAATTGCCCCTCAGCAACTTTTTTATATGCCATAAATACGTTATTGCCAATCTCCATAAATCGACCACAATCACAGTTCGGATGACAATTTTCACCAAATTTTGGATCATGCTCAATGAAATCAAACTCATAAAACATCTCACTATCTGGACCGCACGGATCACCAACCGGAGTAGTTTCTGGGCCGCCATTACGACTCCACCAGTTTTTACTGCCGTCATAAAAGAAAATTCTTTCACCTGGATTTACACCACGCGCCGCTCCCTGCTCTTCACTGCCGATATCCGCCATTTTTGCATCAATGCCCTTTTCTGCAAATTTTTTCTGCCATAACTTAGCCGCTTCAACATCTTTCTCAATATTATATTCCGGCGCACCAATAAAACACGTTACATACAATCTCTGCGGATCAAGACCAATTTCCTCGGTCAAAAACGTCCACATCCAGCCAATTTGCTCTTCCTTAAAATAGTCGCCCAAACTCCAGTTTCCAAGCATCTCAAAAAACGTTGTATGACGATTGTCGCCAATGTCGTCGATGTCCTGCGCTCGCAAACACGTTTGAGAATCGGCAATTCTCTTACCTTCGGGGTGTGTCTCACCAAGCAAGTACGGAATCATCGGCTGCATTCCGGCGCCTGTAAATAAAGTCGTCGGGTCATTAGTTAAAATCAACGGCGCACGCTCAACGACGGCGTGACCTTGTTTTTTATAAAATTCAAGATATTTACTACGTATTTTTTGGGCATTCATGAGTGTTATTATACCATAAAATAACCCCACCTTACAGATGGGGTTTATGGGTCAAATCGCCAATCTTAACAGATTATTCAGCTACTTCTTCAGCTGGCTCTTCTTTTGGTTGATTCTTGCGAAGCTTTTCTGGATTGCGGATAGCTTTGTGCTTGTCAGCTGAGACTTCCTTAACCCACTTTGGCAATTTAACGCCAGCTTCTTTCAATAATTTAACTACGCGTGGTGTTGGCTGTGCGCCATTGTCCAAATATTTCTGAGCCAACTCAACTTGGATATTTGATTCTTTAATGTGTGGATTGTAGCTACCTACATAAGCGACTACACGACCGCTTGATGGATGACGATGTGCTTCTTGTACCGCCAAGCGATATACTGGATAACCTTTGCGACCCAAACGTTGCAAACGAATTGCTAGCATAAAATTAATTCTTCCTTTAACTCTACGTTTTATTATTCCTTACTTTAGAACAGTTTACACTATTTTTCCCATAACGTCAATCTGTTTTCACGATTCCGCCGCCCAAACATTCATCGCCGTCATATATTACCGCAGATTGACCCGCAGCAACAGCACGCTCTGAGGTGGAAAGCTGAAGAATATCCCCGTCGATTTTCGCGTCAAATAAAGCGCCTCGATGACGCAGTCGAACCTGCACATTCTTATCTTTATGTGGCGCTTGATTAATCCAATGAATATCCGCCAGCCTAAGTTCTCTTCGCCACAAACTTTCATTGTCAATTGATCGCGACACGTAAACCTCATTTTTCTCCATATCCTTGCCCACAACATAATAAGGCAATCCACCGCCGACGTTCAGCCCATGACGCTGACCGAGTGTATAGAAAATTGCGCCGTCATGTTTACCAACGACAGATCCTGTCTGCTGATCAATAATATTTCCTGGCGCAGTTTTAACGTATTCCGATAAAAATTCACGAATTCCAACTTGTCCGATAAAACAAATTCCCATTGATTCCTTTTTGCTAGCCGTCCACAAACCGCGCTCTTTTGCCATTTCGCGAACTTCCGCCTTAGTAAAATCGCCCAGCGGAAATATGGTTTTCGATAAAGCTTCCGAAGTCACTCGATATAAGAAATACGTTTGGTCTTTATTGTCATCACGAGCGCGTAATAATTTGGCTGATGAAGACGATTCATGCGCAACGCGCGCATAATGCCCTGTCGCGATATAATCCGCTCCAGCCGCCAACGAAGCCTCTAAAAATATCTTAAACTTCACTTCTTGATTACACATAATATCTGGGTTTGGCGTGCGGCCCGCTTGATATTCGCGAATCATATAATCAACGACGTTTTGCTTATATTCTTTCTGGAAATCAAAAACTCGAAAATCAATGCCCAAACCAACCGCCACACGCTTGGCGTCAGCAACATCTTCCGCCCACGGACAATGCATTCCGGGAAGATCTTCAGACCAGTTTTTCATATAAACACCCGTTACATCGTAACCCTGCTCAACCAAAAGTGCTGCGGCCACGGAGGAATCCACACCGCCCGACATTCCAACAAAAACTTTCTTGCTCATCTGGACAACCCCAGGGCGAATAGCCCAATTCTCATTAATTCACCCATTGCCAACCACCAGCCCCACGGCGTTAACCACCACCACGAACTCCAGTTTTTATCAGAAGCGACAGGATGACTTCGAATCTTCACGTCGTTAAATTGTGCTGAAAATTCGAGTTGCGCCCGACGCATATGGTATCCACTTGTCACCAAAATCACATCTTCAATTTTTCGCGAATCGACAATTTTCTTCACCTCGGTGGCGTTTTGTCTGGTTGTCTCGGAAGATTCGTCCATAACAATAGCTTTCTCAGGAACGCCGCTATTAATCGCTCGCTGGTACATAGCCTTAGCGTTAGATGGACCAGTTTTATCAGCCGCCGCACCCGACACAACGATCAACGGTGCCCAACCTTCTTTATACAGTTTAATAGCCTCGTCGGTTCGCGCATTCGTATCGCCACCGCTGACAACAACTATTGCATCGGCCTTACGGCAATCGCCCTCACCCACACTTTGGCATTTTCCCAAATCATTCGGCGACAAATATGCGCTAAGCCCAAAAATCACCAAAGCAGCAAAAATCATCAAGCCAACTAGTTTATGAATCATCGACGAGTCCTCTTCATTTCCGCTTGCACAGTCTCAATGATAAATTCGCCAGCTCGCTTTATATTCTCATCATTATTCAACTTACCTAAGGTAAGCCTTAGACTTCCGTCAATTTCTACTTCACTCAGACCAACACTCGCCAGTACATGAGAACGCGTCCCGGAATTAGCCGCGCAAGCACTCCCCGTAGCCACTAAAACCCCGCGAGATTCTAATAAAAACACCAATCTTTCAGCATCAATTCCAGAAAATGATATATTCAAAAAACTCACCAAACTTTTTTTCATATCTGATGATATCGACATCTCAGGAAAAGCCTGCCTCAAATCTTTTACCAAATTTTCTCGTAGTTTTCGCAGTCGCTTCACTTCAGCAGAACGTCGTTTTTGTGCCAATTCCAAAGCAGTCGCAAACCCAACCACGCCAGCAACGTTTTCAGTTCCGCTGCGCAACCCCAATTCTTGACCGCCACCAAAAATATTAGCTTTCAGCGTAACGCCAGGTCGCACCCACAGTAAACCAACTTGCTTTGGGCCGTAAACTTTCGCCGCAGATAATGTCAATAAATCAACGCCCAGCCTTTTAATCTTCACATCAACTAAAGCCGCCGCCTGCGAAGCGTCTGTATGAAAAATCAACGGTAAAGATTCATCGTTTTCTTGGCGCCTGAGCCGCTCAGCTTTTACGATTTCCGCAATTTCTTCAATTGGCTGGATGTAGCCCAGCTCGTGATTCACCAGCGCAACACTAACAAACCCAACGTCTGGCGTTAACATTTTTTTAACCGTGTTCGGGTCTATTCGTCCATTTTTCATTGGCGGAATTAGCTTCACTTCCGAACGCGCTTTTGCGGAATTAATCACCGAATCATGCTCAATTGCCGAAATTAGACTTACGCCATTTGCCGCATTGAACGCCAAATTGACAGACTCAGTTGCTCCAGCTGTCATTATCAATTCATCAGCCATCACACCCAAGCAGCGCGCCAGCCGAGCCTTCGCGTCTTGATATTCACGCTTTGTGAATATTGCCGGAGCGTACGGACTAGACGGATTGAAAAACTTTTCAGAAAAATATGGCAACATCGCCTCAATCACCAATGGATCCATTGGCGTGGCAGCAGCATGATCAAGATAGATATAGTCTTTATTCACTTTTTTATTATATCAAAGAGGCTGACCGGTTTGCGGATCTTTCTTATACAATTGTCGAGAAACTCGCTCGTAATATTCCTTAGTTGCCAAGACAAAATTCTGAAGCTCGTCGCCCTCCAAATAGCTATAACGATAATTCGGCTGAATCTTCAAGATTCCTTTTGGTTGCACTTCATAACGCGTCGTCAATTCTTGCCGACCACCCTTACCATCAGCAACTTCTTCATACCAAATCCAGGTATCTTTATCTAAATTAAAAAATTCTCGTCGCGCAACATACGCCGGCTTTTCGCCAAAAATTGTTGCGCCAATTTCACTTTCCAATTGGATTAGCTCGCGCTCGGTAAATTTCTTTAATGGACGATCTTTTTTACGGAATTTCAATAAAGACACCGCGTCGCTATCATCAGCAAAAACCAAACTTCGTACTTTTTTCAAAAACTTAGTCACCTACAACTCCTCTCTGTTTTGTATTCACGTAAGCGTTGAAGTGAAATACCAATTGTCTGCACGGTTTCAAGCGGACCGTTGTTAATGTGGTCAAGACTTTTTTCATAGCTACCAAGTGCTTGATTACAAAAATCAACCGCCCCATTGTCAGCAGAGTTTACCTTGATAATATTCTTAATATCCTTCCCGTCAACCGCAGCCTCCCCTAATTTAGGCTTCACTCCAGAATTATCATCGTACCTCTTGGCGTCAGGAAAAATCGCGGCAAGTTCTTTGCGAGCTTCTTTTTTGCGAGCTTCAATTTCAGGTGTTTCTGTAACACATTTCGGCGTACTATTCATTTTCTCCACTTTCAAATGCCAAAAAGTTCTTTTGTGTTGTGAAGAGTAGCTTGGCTTAAAACATCAAAATCAATATTTCGCTGCTTCGCCCAATATTCAGCCACCAATCTCACATATTCTGGCTTGTTTATATTACCACGAAACGGCGCTGGTGTCAAGAACGGCGCATCAGTTTCTAGTAATAATCGCTCCAGCGGGACCGAAGCGAACAATTCTTTCTGCAATTGATCCTTTGTGAATGTACTAATTCCATTAAGTCCAACGTACAAATTTCGCGAAAAACCCTTTTCCAAATTATCACGCGTATCCGTAAAGCTATGTAGTACGCCGCGAAGCCCGTGAAAATTGTCAAAAATTGGCCAAAAATCATCCCAAACTGACGGCTGATCCTTCGCACCATCGCGAACATGAAAACTTACCGGCAAATCATAATCTATTGCCATTTGAAGTTGTGTTTCCAAGCCTTCAATTTGCGTTTCCCGCGGACTGTTATTGTAATAATAATCAAGCCCAATTTCACCAATTGCCACAATCGGAGAATTTTCCGTCTTATTCTCCAGCAAAGTTTTGACATCTCCCCAGCCATCTTTCGTATCGTGCGGATGAACGCCAATTGCCGCCCAAGTAAACTTATGATTCGCGGCAAATTCCACAGCTTGGCGGCTACTTCGCTGGTCAGTACCGACACAAATCATGCCAATATTCGCCTCGACCGTTTCTTTGTAAAACCTCTCGCGATTGTCCGTAAAAAATTCCGTATCGTGCAAATGACAATGCGAATCTATCAGACGTAAACCCTCAGTCGCACTTTTCTTATCAGCCTCAATCATAAACTATTTAACCTGAGATTCTGTTTTCGGAGCGCGTGGATCTGGCGTGTGAATATATTTGCGTGGGAACAAAGGCGTCAATTCTGACGGCACGACACCACTAACAAACATATCATGAATTTTCTCGGCAGTTTGCGGCATAAATGGACGAAGCATGTCAGATACTTGCAGTAATGTGCCACAAGCGTGCGCCAAGATCTCACTCAAATGCAACTCTGCTTCTGGATCTTTATCACGATTTTTAGCAACTTGCCAAGGCTGGACTCGCTCAATATATTGGTTCAAAGAACGAACAATTAGCCAAATTTCGTCCATTGCTTGGTCAAACATATAACTTTCCATCGCTTGACGATATGGTCCCATATCGTGCTCTGATTGTGGAGCGTCGCCAATAACGCCCGCTTGATAACTCTGCACCATTTTAGCGACTCGCTGAACCAAATTGCCCAAATCATTGCCAAGCTCGCCATTATACGCAGCTTCAAACTTTTCCCAAGTAAAGTCGCCGTCATCTTGCGTTGGTACGTGGCGCAAGAAATAATATCGAAACGCCTCAGCGCCGTAATCTGGAATAATGTCAGCTGGACCAACACCATTTCCTAGACTCTTTGCCATTTTCATTCCGCCAGAATTAATAAATCCATGAACAAGCAATACTTTCGGGAGCGGCAAATCCAGCGCCATGAGCATTGCTGGCCAAATACCAGCGTGGAAACGGAGAATGTCCTTGCCAATGACTTGCACGTCAGCCGGCCAAAAAGATTGCCACTCTTCTGGACGATCAGGATAACCGATAACCGTAATGTAATTGCTCAAAGCGTCCAACCAGACGTACATGACTTGATTGTTATCACCAGGAACCGGCACACCCCAGCTAAGATTTTTACGTGGACGAGAAACCGACACATCTTTCAAGCCATCTTTCATCAATTCCAAAAACTCTTTTTTACGGAATTCAGGCACGATTCTCATTTTATTTGACTCAATTGCCTGACGAATATTGTCTGAAAAAGCACTGGTTTTAAAATAGTAATTTTCCTCACTCAAGCGCTGATACGGAGTTTGGTGATCTGGACAAACCCCATTATTATCGGCAGCTTCTTTATCTGTAACGAAAGCTTCGCACCCCTGACAATACCAGCCTTCATACGAACCTTTGTAAATGTAACCAGCCTCAACGAGTTTCTGCCAAATATATTGCACCGCAGCAACGTGATGCGCGTCAGTCGTTCGAATAAAGTCCGTCACTGAGATATTCAGCTCAGCAATCATCTTCTTAAAATTGACGTGCGTTTGATCGACGTATTCTTGAGGGGTTTGATTTTGACTGGCAGCTTTGGCAGCAATTTTATTACCATGTTCATCTACGCCAGCTTGAAAACGAACTTCACGCCCGTTCTGTCTGGAATATCGCGCCCACACGTCTGCCAACATATAATCCATAGCATGCCCAATGTGCGGCAAGCCGTTTACGTAAGGAATAGCGGTAGTGATGTAAGCGTGTTTCTTAGTCATAGGTAAATTATAGCAAATTCAACAAATCATGACCAATGATAAAGAGCGCTAATTGATGTGATATAATCATAATCACAATTTATTAGGAGGGGAGTTATGAACAAACTCATAAAAAACTTAGCCGTAGCCGCAGCTGTTAGCATTGCTATAATCGGCGTCTACACACCAGCAACAGCAAGCGCCAACGGAGGGAGTTGGCAGAGAGATTCAGTTGGATGGTGGTATAAAAATTCCAATGGAAGTTATCCAAAGAATGATTGGCAACAAATAGATGGCAAATGGTATTACTTTGATGGACGCGGATACATCACACATAGCAAATGGGAGCGTATAAAGGATTATTGGTACTATTTCAACACTAGCGGTCACATGACAGAAAACGACTGGAAAATGATTGGCGACAAATGGTACTACTTTGACACTAAGGGTCACATGCTATCCAATCAATGGGTCGGCGACTACTACGTCGGCAGAGATGGTTACATGTTAAAGAATACTATTACACCAGACAATTATGTAGTTGGAAGCGACGGAAAGTGGGACAAGAGGTTTTCAAGAGAATTAGCAGAGAAAGCTAAATACTTTGATATAAGGAAACACTCCAAAAAGAACTCTATTGAGCATTTCGTATTAAACTACAAAACCAGTTACGACACGGCAGTCCAATTCATAGACACTGTATATCCAAATTATAATTATGCCAATAATGCTAAAGAAGAAATCAAATTTATAATGAAGCAGTTTACTATGTGCGACCACTACAAGAGCATGTGTTCAAAGAGTGATATCATACAATACCTAACTGACTCAAGTCTTCGCTTTTCTCCTGCATATACAGAACAAGATGTCGCAACAGCATTCGATGAGTTAAGTCGAGAGATGGATCTTACTAAATATTTTCAAGATCAGGCCGTTAAATACCTCAGACTTATGCACGAAAGAGACGTAACTTATATGTCAAAATCATCGTACAAAAAATCTCTTTTGGACCATAAATTTACTGAAGAGGAAATAAAAAAGGCATTTGATACCGTAAAGATTGATTTTATAGATCAAGCTAAAAAAGCAGCTAACTCTATGCTCGGGAATAACGAGCACAAACCCATCGCATCAAGAGAAGCTATCATAGACGGCTTAGTAAATTATAAGGGTTTTCTAAAAGAAGAAGCAGAGAAAGGTATTGATCAGCTGAATTACGACTTCAAAATCAATATACGCAACTATATTAATCAATTCGCCCTAGACAACAGTCAAACTAACCTACGTCTGTACTCAAAAAATCATATAATATACACTATGACGCACTTTGATAAATTCGTAGAATCAGAAGTTCGAGAAGTACTGGCAGAGTATAACATCAACTATAACGAGCGAGCAAAACTGCGCGCCATGGAACTTCTGAAGAACGGAAAATACAGCAGAAGCAACCTGGAAAAAACTCTTATCGACCAGTGGAAGTTCACCAAAGAAGAAGCTACTAATGCTGTTAAGGATTTAAAGCACGAAAATCTGACTGATTAATTAACTTTTAATCACAAAAGCGACTCAGTTTAAAACCTCTGGGTCGCTTTTCATACATGCAACTACAGCAAATCTACCACCAACATCACCTGATGAATGTGAAAAATAATTTGGATTGTCCGCCGTATCAATTGGCGAGATGAAAATATTTTCAGCAAGAACGCCCGCCTGGATGGCTAGCGAACGATTGAACCCTTGCATGTCTAGATAAATTCCATCAGCCGTTTGACGGCAGAAATTGTGCCAATTCGTATCATTTGTATGATCAAAATAATCCATACGATAATTTTTCTGCGTAATACTTGGTGACATCCAAATTTGCAAATCTTTTGCCTGGCTACTGCGCTCGACAAAATACCGTACCGCCTGAGACATCAACTGCATAACCGTCGAATGCCGACCCAAATGCGCCAGCATCAGCGCCCGACGCTTTGGATCATATATAACGGTGGCGATACAGTCCGCCACTGGTAAAAATAAACCGATGCCAGCCGCTTCGGTATATAGCGCATCAGCAAAAATCCCCTCGTTGTTATGTCGGGTCGTGTCAGCTTCAGTAACTTCGGCGATATTATCAAACGTTTGTCCTTGGTCGTATGAAATCACGTGATAGACAACGTCGTCATACTTAACACCAGTTTGATCACAAAACCGCCGCCGATTTTCCAGCACCTCAACTACGTGGCGACCGCGAATACGATTGAGCATGGTGCCGTCGTCTTTCGACGAGACTGCAACCAATAGATCAGATGGAAAACACGTCGGCTGATCTGCCACAATCATCGCGCCCGCCATTCTTTGAGCAGCCGCCGCCAATCTTCAATCGCCAAATCTTCAGCGCGAGCATCTGGTGAAATTCCTGCATTTTTCAGCAATTCTTCCGCCACACTTTTATCAATTCCCAACCCACCACTCAGACTAGAGCGCAGCTTCTTGCGCTTTGCAGAAAATCCAGCCTTAACAATGCGGAAAAAATCCCTCTGATCTTCCGAAGTGATCAAGGGACTATTGCAAGTCCTCAAAACTACAACCTGCGAGTCAACCTTTGGTGGTGGCGTAAAAAACTGCCTAGGAACTTCAATATCCAACTCCGCTTCGGCAAAAATCTGAACGCTCACAGACAGAATACTCATATTTCCAGCCTCTGCCGCAATTCGCTCGGCAACTTCTTTTTGCACCAATAGCACCGCGATACTCGGCTTATTTTCCGCGGTCATCAATTTTTCAACAATTTTGCTGGTAATGTAATACGGGACGTTAGCTACGACTTTGTAATTTTTTGGCAATTGATTCAGATCAAATTGCAATATATCTTGATTTACGACAGTTAATTTTTTCCCAGGAAATTGCCCTGGTAGTTTTCGCGCCAAATCTGCGTCAAATTCCACAGCAGTCACCGAATTAGCCCGAGCCAACAAACGACTAGTCAAGGTGCCTAGCCCCGGGCCGATCTCCAGTACAACATCATCACCCGTCAATTCGGCCGCTTCAGCAATATCCGCTAAAATCTCCGGATCCTTCAGCCAGTGCTGTCCGAGCGATTTTTTTGGTCCATGAGAAGAAGCCATTTAGCGCCCATCTCCATTCGTCCAGTCAGTCGCCAAGTCGAATCCGTGCGGATGTTTGGCTGCAAATCCACCGGTATCGTAAACCTTGCCCGGACCCATACTGGTCTCAACCACCGAACATCGCGGATAATTACCATAATTAGCCGCCACCAAAATATAGCCATCCTTATCAACCTTCGCGCCATCCGCCCGCACCGTATAAGTACCGCCGCCGCCACAAGCTTTTATCACAATATTCATCGGTAAATCATAATACGTTTCACGATGCGCCACGCCCTTAGAGTCGGTAAATATCTGCGCGCCCTTACTTTTCGTCAATGGATTTTTAGGCTTCGTGCCAATTATTTCAATCTGCTTCTTCGACTGCTTTGTGATTTCGCTAGCAACTTCCTTACGACTAATCTCGCGCTCGTTTTCTATCTCAACCCGATAAGTTACCTTCCGCACACCCTTTTCTCCAAGTTGCTTAACGCTCTTAAATCCAATCGGCTGAGAATCGTCCTTAATCTGCTCAATATCAAAATTAATATCAACTTCTTCGGTTATCGTTCGCTGTTTTGATCGTTCAATCTTCATTACCAGACCCACGCCGTTCACCAAAAGATCGTCGGAATTCGTAAAATGCGTCTTATCTTCGCGATACAAAGTCAGCCCAGCAGCCTTCGCAATCAAAACTGGTGTTTGTTCGGCAGTGGTTATTTTTAGGCGTTTATTTCCATCGACAATTGTTATTGGGCGAGCGCGGAAAATATTGACCTGATATTTTGCGCCTGTCAATTCCATATCAATATTTGGCTCAACCGCGTCAATCTTTTCGTCAATCGTAATCTTAGCCGCACGCAAAGCCTGCCGAACGGTCAATGCGTTTGTGATAATCGTCTTTTCCTCGCCGCGATCATAAATACGAACCAAATGCTCACCAGAAGTCTTTCCGTCAGCAAACGAAATCATTGGAGTTGCAATCGCAACCAACACAGCCAATCCAATAATTTTTCCAAAAAATAAACCTTTTGCGCGCATAATAATTTGACAATTCACACAATGTATTAGAAAGATTATATCAGATTTTGGAACTATTATCTATAGATGTCCTGAAGTCCCATTTTAACCTTACAGGTCGGCCATGGCTGCCAGCCGCGAGCCTTATAAGTTTGCCATGCCTTTTCATCCTGCACGTCAGCTGGAGCATCAGAAGCTAATTCATACCCACCATACTTTCCCCAGGTTCGTTTGTCAAACTGATATGCACCGTAATATCCATTTCCAGTATTTGACTTATAGTTACCTTCGCAACTTCTTAACCTAGCAAGTGCTTCAGAAAAACTGCCAGAAAATGACGTAGAACTTTTCGTCCCCACAATCTCAATCTGCTTCTTTGGCTCTTTTGTCACAACACTAGCGATTTCCTTACGGCTCACCTCCACGCCGTTCTTCATCTCGATTTCATAAGTGACATTCTTCTTACCATTCTCGCCCGCTTGTTTTACTTCGCGATATCCCGAATCTCGATTCGCGTCTTGAACTTTTTCAACCTCAAATTTCACGTCTTCTTCTGCGGTTATAGTTTGCTTGCCATTACGCCAAAGCTCAATTTTCATTCCAGGAATAATTTTCGCCGAACGATCCACAGATAGCGTATCATCTTTCTTTGGATCAATATTCCTCTCTTTCAATAGCTCGCCAACCGTCTTAGCGTGTGTGCGAATGACAGATTCTTTGCCGTAAAGTACAAAATTAACCATCGAGGCTCTATCAATTTTCATCACCATGTTTGCGCCATCAACCGCCATATTATCGGAATTGGATAGAGTAATTTTGTCCTCTTCAAAAACTTCAATTCCAGCAGCCTTCGCAATCAAAACTGGTGTTTGTTCGGCAGTGGTTATTTTCAAGCGTTTATTTCCATCGACAATTGTTATTGGACGAGCGCGGAAAATATTAATGTTATACTTCTCTGCCACCATCTCCGAATCAAGACTCGGCTCGACTACGTCTTGGCGTTCATCAATAGAAAACTTAGCCAATTTCAAAGCCTCGCGAATCGTCCTCGCTTTTGTAACAATCGTCTTCTCTGCGCCCCTGTCGTAAATCGTTACCAACTTTTCGCCAGCCTTGGCTGCTGGCTTAGTAGCGTCAGCCAATGCTTGATTGACAAAAAATAGACCGCCAACCAGCATCAATATCGCGCCAGAAACAAACGTAATTTTCTTAGAATAGTGTTTTGCTCGTAATCTTATACCCATAAGTTCACACCCACAACGCAGGTATTCTTATTATATCAAATTTTCTCCAAGCGCGCGAACTCGACGTTCAATTTCTTAATATTTCCATTGTCAAATTGAACCGTAACACTCAACCCTTCGCTATCAATAATTTCCCCCGAACCAAAACTCGGACTGCGAACTCGATCACCAACTTCCAAACCAATATCTTCTGAATAAAAATCAGGCCCTATCATTGGCTGAGCTGGCCTATCAACACCACCAGCCATCAAGCCCATCTCGTCCAAAAACCTCGATGGCATATTATAGCCGATCTGACCAAATTGCGTCCGAGAGCTGGCGCAGCTAACGAACAACTCTTCCCTCGCCCGAGTCACACCAACATAACACAATCGGCGCTCCTCTTCGACGTCATCAGCATTGCCGCTATCAAACACTCTCGCATGCGGCAAAATCCCCTCTTCCAGTCCCGCCAAAAAAACCACCGGAAACTCCAAACCTTTAGCCGCATGAAGTGTCATGAGTGTTACTTGTTGATCGGCAGTTGTATCCGTCGAAGACATCAAGGCCATCTCTTCCAAAAACGTCGCCACGTCAACGTAAGCCTTCGCCTCTGACAAAAGCACGCCGACATTTTCCATTCGCTCTTCAGCTTGCGGCGTTCCATCGTTTATAAAATCTTCATAGCCAGTACTTTTCATAATTTTTTCAATCAGTTCGGCCGGAGATCCGTCAATTTCCTGCTGCAAATCATGCAGCTTTTGGCCGAACTCTAGCAACGGACGTTTCGCACGCGCCGTCAAAGTATCCGCCTCTTCAACCGCCAGCAACCCGCTAATTATGTCTTTCCCCGACGCGTCATTCCAGTCCAAAAACTTAGAAATACTCACCGCGCCAACGCCACGTTTTGGCGTATTCACAATTCGCAAAAAACTAACTCGATCACTCGGCTGATATAACAATCGAAGATATGCCAATAAATCCTTAACGACCGCTCGATCCAAAAATCGCAGACCGCCGACGATTTTATACGGAATATAACTCTGGCGCAGGGCTCGCTCAATTGCGTAACTTTGCGCATTCGTTCGATATAGCACCGCCACGTCACCATATTGACGACCGTTCGCAATTTGCGCCTGAATCTCATTCGCAATCGCCAGGGCCTCCTCGGACTCATTGTATAATTGCCATAATTTCGGCTCAACACCGTCGCCATTCGCTGTCCATAAATTTTTATCAGTTCTATGAATATTATGACTAATCAGCGCATTCGCCATATTCAAAATCGCGCCAGTCGAACGATAATTTTGCTCTAGCTTAACCACCGTCGTGCCCGGAAAATCACGCTCAAAATTGAGAATATTAGTATAATCAGCCCCGCGAAAACTATAAATCGACTGAGCGTCATCACCAACCACGCATAAATTGCGACGCGAATTAACCAACAGCTTAATTAGCGCATACTGCACCGCATTCGTGTCCTGATACTCGTCAATCAGAATATGCTCGAATTGCTGCTGCCATTTATGACGAATGTCTGGCTTATTTCTCAATAATTCCACGGTTTTTATTAATAAATCGTCAAAATCCAACGCCGAAGCACCTTTCAGAGCTTTTTCATAAGCAAAAAACAGCTCGGCTATTTTCTGTTCTCTTGGACCGCGAGTTGAAGCCGAAAAATCCTCAGCATTTCGCATTTCATTTTTAGCGTTCGAAATAGCCGAAAGTACGGCTCGAGGTTTAATGTCTTTATCCGTCAAGCCACGAGCCTTCATAATTTGCTTCATCAAGCTTATTTGATCGTCGGTGTCGTAAATTAAGAATCGCTTGTTCAGGCCAATATTTTCACCATCCATCCGCAACATTCGCACGCAAATACTGTGAAAAGTTCCCATCCACGGCATAAATTGCCGATTTTCAGAATCTTCACCCAATATTTGCGCCAATCGCTGACGCATTTCCTTCGCAGCTTTATTAGTAAATGTAACCGCCAATATTCGACTAGGGAATATTTTCAACTCGCCAATCAAATAAGCGATTCTATGGGTCAGGGTTTTAGTCTTTCCAGACCCAGCTCCAGCCAAAATCAACAGCGGCCCATCAGCGTGCGTCACCGCTCGAGCCTGCTCGCTATTTAATCCGTCAGTAAATTTAGACATATATCTATTTTATCAGCAAAAAGTACGAAACAGCGCCGCCAGCCATACCAATTGCCAAAAATAGAACAATAAGCAACGCTATTAATAATCCAGATTTTTTCTTTTCCTTGTCGACTGAAGGTTTTACTTCTGTAGATACGGCGGCAAACATCGGTGCCGGTTCAGAATCCATAGTTTCTTTTTCGGATAATTCGGAAGACTCAATCAAAGAACTATCAATGTCAGTGGACATTTTATCGTCTGAATCTTCAGGAACGCCAGCCTCCTCAATTGCTATAATTTCTGGACTCAAATCCATTGGTGAGTCGGGTGCATCGCCCAAAGAATTTTCACTCATGCTGTAATTAGATAAATTGGTATTATATTGATGTTCCAGTTTTACATCCTCAGAATCAGCAGACATAGACGTATCTTCATCACTATTCATCTCAGAATTAGTCACAGTTTGACTAACAGAGCCAAGCGGTCGCTTCTCTACTTCAACATTAGCAATAAACGGCGACTCCAGCGGCGTAGTCATCGGTGCAGCAGAAGCTTCGCTATTACTTACGGCTAATGATTGAGCTATCTTATCAGTCAATGACAATTCCTCAGCAGGCGCATCTTCAATTTTCGCAAAAGTAGATTCATTATGCACGTCTTTAAGATCAGGGGTGTCACTAAGATTATCTGATTGAGCAACTATATCAGACATTTCTTTTCTTACCGCAGAATGCCTATTATTTGCGCTAATCACGTCCACCAAATCAGGCGAAGGCTGAATTGTCGTGCCAGTCCGAGATGGAGCGGGAGTAGCAGGTTTTTGGATAGTGCTGACAGATGAAGGTCTAACAACATCCATGAAACGGCCAGTCGAGCGTCTCGCGATTACTGGCGCAGCTTTGACTTCGCTAGCAGCCACGCCAGGAGCTCTGTTGGCTATTGAGTCGTTAGTAACTTTCTCGCTCGTAGGATTATCAATCTCTTTAGGAATCGTATTGTCGCTAGAAGGTTCTTTTTTTGCTTCAGGCTGAGAGATCGATGATAAAGGAGTAGAAGCAACAGACGAAGGCGTAAATGGAGTTACTGGAGGTGCAAAACTAGTACCAATAGAGTTCTCTGATACAGGTTTTTCCTCTACGGGCGCAGACACAGAAACCTCGCTATTATTTTCATTAGCCACCACTGGAGCTTCCTTTTCTCGCTGCTTATCCATAAGAGAGCTTACCGCTCTATCCAACTCATCAAAATCAATATCTGTCATATGCCCCCTATTTTTTAACCTTTATGTGCTTTCGAGATTATCTCCTTAAATTGATATGCATCCAAACTGGCTGCACCAACTAATAAACCATCAAGTTCATCAATTGCCAAATAATCTGCGGCGTTTATTGAAGTAATACTTCCACCATAGACAACTCGAACTGATTCCGCCGCTTTTTTACCGTACAAATGAGAAATATGTCGTCGAATCATCTGTGTAGCTTTTTTTACATCAGATGCTTTAGCGCTGTCGCCAGTACCGATCGCCCAAACTGGCTCATACGCAATAACCACTTCATCCAGCTCGTCCGCCGTCACATTAGCCAGACCGCTAGTCAATTGATCAGCCAAAACATCCTTCGTTTCGCCAAGAGTTTTTTCTTGAATCGTCTCACCTACACATAGAACCGGATGAATACGATTTCGAATTGCCGCTTGAACTTTAAGTCGAATATCTTTTTCGCTTTCAATGAAAATATAGCGACGCTCCGAATGTCCAATCAATACATAATCGGCAATTCCACGAAGATGCGCCGCTGGAATTTCTCCTGTGTACGCGCCCGAATCTCGCCAATAGCAATTCTGAGCTGCCAATTTGGCGATCCGACGATTAATTTGCAAACTCAAACTCTGCAGTGTCAGAATAGTAGGCGCCAGCACCACTTCAACATCCCTGTGCGAAGGTAGTGTATTCATTAGCTTATGCAAATATAAGCTAGCCTCCTGCATATTGAAGTTCATTTTCCAGTTACCAATGATTAACTTTTTTCTCATGAGATAATCCTTATGCTTAGTTTATCACCTCAAACCGTATGCGTCTAGTAAACTTTCAATTCCAGGCAATTTTTTACCAGCCATCAAGGCCATGCTAGCACCGCCACCAGTGGAAACATGGGTAAAATTGGCACCGTCATGCCCGTCCCATTTCAATATAAAATCAGCTGTATCTCCGCCGCCGACTATTGAAACTACTCCTTTATTCTGGGCAATAGCTAGCGCTACTCGTGCTGAACCGATTGCAAAATTATCAATCTCAGCATAGCCCAGCGGACCATTCCAAATAACCATCTTTGCATCAGCCAGTATTTTCGTGAATTTCTCAATTGTCTGACTTCCGATATCCAGCGCCATATCTGAATTTTTTATCTTACCAACATTGACTTCTTGGCGAGGAAAATCCTTAGAAATCTCTGGCGCAACCGCCACATCAATCGGCAATACCAAAAAATCGTCAACATTCTCTACGCCAACCTTAGCCGCTGCCAAATCATAAATTTCCGCGACAACCTTTTCCATTCCTGGCTCAAACACACTCTTGCCGACATTAAACCCACGACAATGTAAAAACGTGTTTGACATAGCGCCGCCAATTAAAATCCGATCCGCCTTTTCAATCAGACGCTTAATTAGTAATATTTTATCGCTAACTTTCGCGCCGCCAATAACCGCAACCAACGGACGTTTTGGCTTATTCATCGCCTCAGTGATAGTTACATATTCTTTTTCTAATAGTAATCCCGCTAGTCCTGGAACACACAACGTAATCGCATGAGTGCTGGCATGTACCCTGTGTGCGACCGCAAATCCGTCCTGCACAAAATAATCCGCTCGGACAGCGCGCTGAATTGACTTGGCAAATGTTAAATCATCAGCTTCCTCCTCGTCATAAAAGCGCAAATTCTCCAACATGAGAATACTGCCTCGTGGCGCGCGGCGAACAGCTTGATGAACAGCTTCGCCAACGCAATCATCCAGCAATTCCACCGGACGGCTCAGCAACCTGGATAGGTGATCTGCGACAACTTTCAAGCTAAATTTAAGATCCTTACCTTTTGGTCGCCCCAGATGAGACATGATAACAATCTTGCAATTCTGCTCCAATAAATATCGGAGCGTGGGCAGCGAAGCGCGAATTCTTAGATCATCAGAAATCTGACCACGCTTTGTTAGTGGCACATTATAATCTGCTCGCAGAAGAATAGTTTTTCCACGTAGATCAACATCGCGAATTGTTTGCTTCGGAAATTTTCTGCCCACCCAAATTCTCCTTATGACAACGTTTTGACTTGGATATTGTCAGTTTTACCTGGCTCCGGATTGTGGCCACTAACAAGCACAACAGTAACTGGGTCTGTGCCGAAATAGCCTTCTTGTTTCAACTCGTCAGCTAGCTTAGTTGCTGCATTTGGGTCGTTTGGTCGAACATATGGACGAGAGGCGTACCTTAGTGCCAACTTTTGCGCAGTCTTCACGTCTTCGGTTACACAAACAATTGGTAGGTTTGGACGATATGCGGCAACGTTAATTGCAGTAGCGCCAGTGTGCGTTTCCGCAATAATAGCTCGAGCCTTAATTCTTCTTGCCAATTGAGCTGCCGTGTAGCTTAAAATCGCGTCAGTTTTTTCACGCATTTCAGCCTTTTCTACCAACATTACTTCACTGTGTTCTTGAGTGTAGATAATAGTCTTGCGCATCGCGCGAACGGTTTCAACAGGATATTTACCATTGGCAGTCTCATCAGAC
The DNA here is from genome assembly GCA_938038145.1 of uncultured Candidatus Saccharibacteria bacterium. GTDB lineage: Bacteria > Patescibacteriota > Saccharimonadia > Saccharimonadales > Saccharimonadaceae > Nanosynbacter. The sequence continues at coordinate 3,879 of CALHQU010000082.1, read as the reverse complement.
AGCATAACTACATCAGCGCCTTGGATTACAGCATTGGCAACGTCGCTTACTTCAGCGCGACTTGGCTCTGGATTATCAACCATACTGCCCATCATTTGTGTTGCAACGATTACTAGCTTGCAATATTTACGACACAAGGCAATAATTCGACGCTGTACAACTGGGACAATTTCCGCACCAGCTTCCACCGCCAAGTCACCACGAGCGACCATAATACCGTCACTAGCCTTAACGATTTCCTCCAAATTCTCTGGATCAACAGCAGATTTAGTCTCAATCTTGGCAATAATATTGGCTGTCGAACCCAGGTCTGTCAATCGACGACGCAAATCAATAATGTCATCAGCTTTTTGAATAAAACTCAACGCAACGTAATCAAAATCTTGGTTCGCGCCCCATTCCAAATCGTTAATATCTTTCTGAGTAAGAATATCGCCGCCAAAATCTGTGTCTGGCAAATTCAAACCCTTGCGGCTCATCAAAAAACCGTCGTTCTGAACTTCTACACGAATTGCAGTTGGGCTAACAATTTCTCGCACAACCGTCCTGATCTTGCCGTCAAACATGTAAAGTGGCTCACCGACTTTCATCTTCTCCGCCAAATTGTACTGCACTGGCAAATTGAAGCTGCCGTCATGCTCAGTAATTTCTGAATCCAAGACCAGCATATCGCCAACCTTAACATTCAGCATGTTATCTTTCAAAACGCCCAAGCGAATCTTCGGACCTTGCAAATCTTGTAGGATTGCGACAGGCTTGCCCAACTGTTTACTAGCTGTGCGCACCCAATCGATCTGCTCAATTCGCTCCTCGTTAGCGCCGTGGCTAAAGTTCATACGGATGCCGTTAACGCCGGCCTCCAACAATTGGTAAACCTTTTCTTGGCTGAACGTTGCTGGCCCAATTGTTGCTAGTATTTTTGTTCGTTTAAATATATTATCACTCATTTTTAAAATTATACCACGAAATAACAGTGATGAAAAATGCTTGATATAATATAATATGACAGTAATCATTAGCAGGAAATAAGCTTGCAAAACCCTCAAGACAAAATTTTAATTGGTGAAGCCTATTATTTTGATGTGGTAGGTAGGCAAATTGTTGCTAAAGGATTTGGTCAGTTTGACCCTGCCAATTACCATCTTAAGGCAGAACTTTCGACAACAACCCCAGGCACATACAATAAGTTATTTATCGTCATAAAAACTCGCTCACAATACGTAACGCCTTTTGCATTTTACCGCAAACAGCTTAGCGAAAACTCTGTTTACACCCCCGCTTATGATGTTCGCGCCTACCTAAAATGGCCAGTCAACGCTGACATAGAATCAATTCTTCGAAAATCAACTACAATAAATATTCTCATTAACGCAGAACATGCACCTGATACCGCAATCACCAATGTCGACATGAAAAATATTACCAGTACAATTATTAAAAGGGCGGTCACTTCTAGAATATGTTATGCTACCTATAAAAATATTAATCTCACCATATCATCAACCCATTCGATCCTCCGCACAAATAAAATGACAATCAGTACAGATAAATCTCGGCTTCAGCCCTACCTCAATTACACCTTTTCTCGCACAAAAGGATCTTTCCAGATAACTGATATCGGTAAAATACTTCTCGCGTTTCAATTATATTGGATTAGCCACTTCGACAATACGCATTGCTCTATACAATCAGTGGATTTGCACGGAATCGCAACACTGCATCTCGCGAATCCTTTTTTAGAAGCTGTATCTCCAACCAAATACCGCCCCTCAATAAGTCTACAAGATTCCATGGAATCATTAACTCTTATAAAAATGACCCATTTTTTCATCAACCCAAACCGCCAAAAAACTCTTGGGTCTTATAGTAAAATTGGGCTAGCTTTCACGCGAATTATCGATTATCGTTTTCATACAAATTCAAATGTATTTCATATGAATATTGCAAATCTAATTTTTGCCCTTCAAAGTTTTGCAGAAGGAATCGCAGAAAACGAACTTAAAAAGCAGCATAGAAAGGCAAAAAATGAAACAGTTAAAAGTATTGAAAAAGCTATTCAGTTAATTCAGCTCAGCGGTGATATTAACGATAATGTTAAAAAATTCTACAATAAGCCAACCAATACAGTCTATCATCTTTTAACTCGCCCAACTTTCAACCAGTCTCTCAATATCGCCCTAGGAAAATTAGGAATAAGCATAGAAAATCATAAGACAATGCTAAAAGTAATACAGAAGGCTCGACAACAAGTTGTGCATAGCGAAGGTTATGACGTTGAATTTCTCTTAGGTATTCTTACTAGCACCGTGTCACAGATAGAGATTGGTGAAAAAGATCCAAAAACTAAATTCGTTCGTATTGACGGCCAACTCGAAAAACTTTATATACTACTACGCGAAATGATAATAAGATATTTTGATAATTACAGCAACTAGCGAACTTCCAAACTACCATCAACATGCGAGATCAGTGGATCAAGCAAAAACTCAATGGCTCGTCGATTTCCAGTTGTTATTTCCACAACAGAATTCATGCCTGGAATCATTTTCAGCTCAATATTTTTCGAGGTTTTTAGACTATCAAGCTTAACTCTAATCCGATATATTAACCCCAATTTATCGTTAACTATCGCATCTGGGCTAATCGATTGAACAACCCCACTCAAATAACCATATCGCTGGAACGAATATGCATCAACTTTCACAACAACTCGTTGGCCAACATTTACAAAACCAATATCCCTACTTTGTAGCGACGCCTCCACAACAAGCGACTCTTCAAGCGGCGTAATCTCGGCAATTATTTGAGTCGCCGACACCACGCCACCAATGGTATTTGTCTTTAAAGACAATACTGTACCGTCAACTGGCGCCACAATTGTTGTCTGTTCTAATGCCACCCTAGCTCTTGACAGAGAATTTTCAAGTTCAATAATTTTATTGTCCTGAGAGATTGCAGTAGCCGCATTACTCACCCGAAGTTCATTTAAGCTCACTGCGGCTTGATTTTTCGCATTATCTATTGCAGACTCCACCTGGACCATCTGCTGCTTTTGTGAAGATAACGACGATTCAAGAGAAGCAATATTCTGTCTTACAGAATTAAGATCACTACGAAGATGCATTTGCTGTAATGGATTTCCACGTTCAATTAACTTGTTGATTTCCTGCTCTTTGGCTTTATTCTGAGCCAGCATATTATCCAGGTTTTTAATCGCACTATCCAATTGAGAAAACTGCTTCTGAAGATTTGTTAAATTTGTTGAGGAAAGAAGCTTCCTAGATTCCAATATATCATTTTGCGCATGCATTTTTTCAATCAAACTTTGCTTAGTCTCCTCTGTTAAACCTGACTTATTGATATCATCCATGACAATTGAAGACGAGACTCCTTTTGCGATAGATCTCTCAATTTTAGCAATAGCTAAAGTCTTCTCCACCGATTCGACATTCTGCTGAGCGACTTTTTTATCTAACTCAACCACAATATCACCTTTTTTAATGTGCTGACCTTCGTGTACTTTTATATCAACAATTGTACCTGACACTGACGATTGTAAAATTTTTGTACCGCTTTCCGATGCTAATTTCCCTTGACCTGAAACAACCACGTCCAACTTTCCAAAATACAACCAAGCTCCAGCAATCACCAACAATAAAACTGTTATCCAAATAACAATATGTCCGAGCGGAGAGGCTGGTGTTTCAATAATCTCTTGAGCGGCTGGCAAAAATTCATATTGCAAGCGCCGATCTCGATATCGCCAATACGCTGATAACTTAGACATCTTCACCTCCCATTTGTTGATTATACAAATAAGCATACAGGCCATTCTTTTTCAGCAACACCCGTGGCGTTCCATACTCCACTAATTGGCCC
>CALHQU010000081.1 GCA_938038145.1 uncultured Candidatus Saccharibacteria bacterium | reverse complement strand
AGATGGTGCCAATTTTAATTCATCTGCCACCGGCGAGCGACGACATTGCAGGTGAAAATCGCGACAAACGCGACTTGACCGAAGAGGTGTTGTCGCAGGCGCAAGTGATGTATAACATTATTGCGAGTACTGCTACGAAAGGATTTAAGAGCCGAATCTACGGTCAGCGTCATTTGTCGTTTGAAATCGTGGCGCGCGACGGACTTGTGTATTATTATGCTGTCGTACCAACGGTCCTGACGAGCGTTGTGCGCCAGGCGGTGGCAGCGGCATATCCATCAGCGCGACTTGAAGAGGTAACGGAGCACTCGGTATTTAGTAAAGTGGGAAAGATGAGCGGGACGATTGGCGGTGAATTTACGCTTAAGAAACATTACTCATATCCGATTGCAACTTATATGGAGTCGAAGCGTGATGCGTCGCGTGCTTTGCTGAATGCGATTTCAGCGGCAGGACGTGAAGACGGCATTGGGCTGCAATTTTTGATTCGCCCAGCACGCGACAACTGGTCGAAGGTTGCCGTGTCAATGGCTGAGAAAATTATTAAAGATAAACAGAACGGTAAGAAATCTCCGCTTGGTTCGTTTTTCTCGCCAAACGAATTGATGGAGGCGCTATGGAAACCGCCGACTGGATTGACTGATGGTAATAAAGGTCCTGGTGAAGAAAATAAGCAATTAAATGCAGTTGAGCAGGCAACGGTTGAGGCGATTCAAGAAAAGACACGGTACCCTGGCTATGAGGTTTTGGTTCGCGTGGTCGTGTCGTCGAATACAGCGGCACGTTCGCAGGGTGTTTTGAAAAATATTGTTGCAGCGTTTGCATTGTTTGACTCGCCAACGTTTAATGGCTTTAAATTTAACCTATCAAAGAACATTGAAGAGTTAACCTCATCGTTTATCTTTAGATTCTTTCCACAGCAGGTTAACCAGAATATATTGAACAGTGTAGAGCTGGCAACGTTATTTCATCTGCCGGATCAAAACAGCATACCGACATCGCAAGTGAAGCGGCAGATGAGCAAGCAGGTTGATGGTCCGACGCAAGTCATGGAGACGGGGCTATTGCTTGGCTATAACGAGTTTCGCGGCGTTAAAAAGCCGATTCGTTTGAGTGATAAAGACCGCCGTCGCCATATCCACGTGATTG
>CALHQU010000080.1 GCA_938038145.1 uncultured Candidatus Saccharibacteria bacterium | reverse complement strand
GCTCCCGCCACAAAGCTAACAATAGCCACAATAACAAGCGTCAAAAACCAACTTAATTGCTGTCTTTTCTCTCCCGTAACCATATGCTTATTATACTACAAAACGCCCGTTTAACACGAGCGTTTTTATATATCACTTTTACTGATTAGAAGTAAACGTATGTCAATCCTGAAGCTGAGCGTGTGTAGTGCCTGTATAATCCATCCCAGGCAAAATTGTAATCGCTAACGGTAATGGTTCCATCGCCATTAACAGACTCAACATACATAACATGTCCGTAATATCCAATATTCATCACGGCTGCCGCGCCAGCTTTTGGCGTTGAGCCGCTAGCAATACCATAGCGCGCTGCAGTTGATGGCCACTGATTTGCGTTGCCTGCGCCACCAAAATGCGGAACATATCGTCCAGTGCTATGAATTTTCCAAGCCACATAACTCACGCATTCACGCGTGTATAGCCCCCATGGATCGATATAAGCGTCGAGTGGAGCACTTGCCCAAACGCCAGGATAACCGCCACCGCCAGGTACGCCGCCTGGAATGGAGACATTACTGCCGCCAAGAGCTCGTCGGTTGGCCGCAGCCTGCTCTTCTCGCAACTTCGCTACTTCAGAATTACGTTTCTGAGCCAGAGCCGCATAGTTATTTTGGTCATTCTTCGTGTCAGTAATCAATTTTGCCTTCTCAGACTGTTTAGCTGCCATCGCATTGCGCTGCAATTCTTGGTCACGAAGCGTATTCTCGACAGACTTCTTATTCTCTTCCAGCTTTTTCTGCAAAGACTTAATTTCTTTGATCTTATCATTTAACGAATTTTTCAGAGAATTACGCTGTTCTTGCTTATCGATATAATCGCTAATATTTTTTGAACTAGCAAGCATCTCCAGCGGCGAAATCTGATCATCAACATACAAATCTGCCAAAATTCGCCCCATCGCTTTACGATTGTGCTTAATTAGCTCTTCGTTCTTTTTTATCTGATCATTAAGGCTATTAATCTTCTTTTGGCTATCAGAAATCTGTGCCTGAATAGCTGATATTTGTCCATTTATCTTATCAAGTTCCGCCTGTAAACTATCAGCCATCTCACCCAAGCGTGAAGCCTCAGAATTATAATTGTCTGCTTCTTGTTGTTTTGCCTGAATTTCGGCGTTATAGTCGCGGGCTAATACGTGTGATGCCAAGCCAAAAATGCCCGATCCAGCGAGCAATGCAGACATCGCCACCAGAGACGCTCTGCTGACTAATGATGCCGAAACTGGTGTGGTGGACCGTAGTTTCATACGTCTATGTTAACATAAGCATAATCAGCATGTCAAGGACTTTTACAACTTAAGATATTTGCGAGTTGCCACCCAAGATGACGCCACGCCAATTGCCGCGCCGACCAGAATCATACTCAAGAAAACCAGCACGCCGTACATTTTTAGATGATTCAAAAGATTATCGATAGGAATTCCGTATTTTACCATCGGATCATGTGCAAGAATTAGCAGTCCATATCCAACCACCGTTGCGATAATTGCCGCGATAAATCCGTACATTATAGCCTCAACAATAAACGGACCTCTGATGAAACTGCGTTCTGCGCCGATCAACTTCATCATCTCAATCTCGTCCTTGCGGTTGAAAATTGCCATGCGAATAGTGTTAAAGACCACAAGCGATGAAATCACCACGAAAACAACTGTAGCAATTGAGCCACCGATACTCGCCAATCTCACCCAATTGCCAACCGTTTTAATAGCCTGCTGGCGTTCACCGGAGAATGATGGTTCCCTGTTAGGATCTTTGTACTTTTTATACAGATCATCTGTTTTAACAAAATTATTTAATGATTGCTGGTTATTCAGTTCCTTCACGGAAACACGAAGCGTTGCCGACATCTCATTACTAGACTCACGAATCGCCTCAAGCGTATCTGGATTGTCCTTATATTGCTCAGCTTGCTTTTCACGCGCTTCTTCCGCGGAAATATACTTAACACTATCGACATTATCTAATTTTTCAATTCGAGATTTAATCGTTTTAATCGTTTTTTCTGGCGTGTCGCCCTTTAAGTAAATTGACATATCGGCACGTTTGGAAACGTTTGAAACGGTATCAACCAAAACCTGGCGCGCTGATAACGTTATAAACACGATAATCAACGTGACGCTCATCACCGCAGTCGCAGCAATTGTCAGCCAGGCATTACGGCTAAAGTTATTGATACCATATCGGCACATTCTGACAAACGTCAACCAACCTCGTCGACGCTGACGTATACGAATAGTTTCTTTGCTTTTGTTGGATTTACTAGCTGATTTCATTACTGTTTATAGCTCCCTCTCGCCTGATCAGAGGTGATTTTACCATGATCAATTGTAATAACGCGCCGCTTCAATTTATTAACAATCTCCACGTTGTGAGTCGTCAAAATAACCGTCGTGCCATACTTGTTAATCTTTTCTAGCAATCGAACAATATCCCAACTGTGCTTCGGATCCAAGTTTCCAGTCGGCTCATCGGCAATCAGAATCTTCGGCTGACGCACCACCGCACGCGCAATTGCTACACGCTGACGCTCACCACCAGAAAGCTGATGAGGAAAATGTTTTTCCTTCCCCTTAAGACCAACCAACTCAATCACCTTCGGCACAGTTGCCTTAATTTCCCGATTTGTCATTCCAGCAATTTCCAACGCAAACGCCACATTTTCAAACACCGTTCGATTCGGAAGCAACTTAAAATCCTGAAAAACCACGCCAATTTTACGACGCAACAGCGGAATATGTTTGTCCTTCAAATTGTCATAATCAATTCCGCCAACCACAATTTTTCCAGAGCTTGGCTTTTCTTCGCGAGTCAAAAGCTTCAAAAGTGTCGACTTGCCAGCACCCGACGTACCAACAATAATCACAAATTCACCAGCGCCAACATGAATGCTTGCTCGATTCAGCGCCGGCTTGTTACTTTTTCCGTAGTTCTTCGTTACCCTATCTAACAGAATCATTACTAGTATTATACCATAAGCTAAATATTTTTAGAATTAGCATTTTGTTCTAAATATGCCGTGATAAATTCGTCAATATCGCCGTCCAAAACACCTTGAGCGTTGCGATTTTCGTGCTTTGTGCGCGTATCTTTAACTAGCGTATATGGATGCAAAACGTAATTTCTAATTTGGCTGCCCCAGTTTGCCGATTCGCCAGCCCTGAGATCAGACAAAGTTTCGGCGTGTTGCTCTAATTTCATCGCTAGCAATTTTGACCGCAGAATCTTCAACGCCGTTTCTTTGTTTTGAATCTGCGAGCGCTCATTCTGAATAGCCACCGTAATCCCTGTCGGCTCATGCGTCACTCGAACCGCCGAATCCGTCGTATTTACACCTTGACCGCCCTTGCCGCCCGAACGATAGACGTCAATTCTTAAATCATTCGGATCAATTGATATTTCATCGGGCGCGTCAATTTTTGGCAAAACCTCGACAAGCGCAAAACTAGTCTGCCGCAAATTGTCCGCATTAAACGGACTTAATCGCACCAAACGATGCACGCCATTTTCCGACCGCAATTTTCCATAAGCAAAAGATCCAGAAATCTCCAAAACGACCGTTTTAATTCCAGCGTCGTCATTTGTCGAGCGCTCCAGTGTATCAACTTTCATTCCAGACTTTTCCGCCCAGCGCAAATACATTCGCTCCAATATTGCCGCAAAATCCTGAGCATCCAGTCCGCCCACACCAGCAGAAATACGCATAATTGCCGAACGGTTGTCATATTCGCCAGAAAACAACAAATCGGTTTTATGCCTATCAAAACTCTTCTCAATTGCCGCAACTTGCGCCTGAAACTCTGGCAATAAATCGTCATCACCAAGCTCCATCAGTTCCACCATATCGCCAACCTGCACCGTCAAAGTTTGCCAAGGCTCGACGGTCTGACGAAGACTGGCAGCTTGTTTCGTTAATTCTTGGGCATAATCAGGATTATTCCAAATTTCCGGCTGGTTCAATTGATCATCCAGCTCCGCCAATTTCTGCTCCAACTCAGAAAACTTAAGCGCTTTTTTAGCCTGTTCAATTTCTTTTTCTAATTCACCAATTTTCTTTTTTAGCGGTTGCATATATTTTATTGTACCATTTTTCAGCGCTCAATTCTCTGTTAAAATAAAAAGATGGATAAAGATATTGAGAAAATTTTATTTACGAACGAAGAAATAAAAACGGCAGTTCAAAAACTTGGGAAAAAATTGACTGAGAATTATCACGATAAAAATCCTGTTGTCGTGGGTATTTTACGCGGCGCGGCGCCGTTTATGATCGACTTGATACAGGCGATGGATTGCTATATGGAAATTGATTTCATGGCGGTTTCCAGTTACGGCGACGACACAAAATCTTCTGGATCTGTAAAAATTATCAAAGATTTGGATACCGACGTGACAAATAGGCACGTGTTGATAGTTGAGGACATAATTGATAGCGGTCGAACCGCCCAAGCGCTAAGAGAATTATTTGCCGCAAAAAATGCTGCGTCGGTAAAAATATGTTCACTATTAGACAAGCCAGCGCGGCGCGAAGTTGACGCAAAAGCCGATTACGTCGGTATTGATACGCCGAATGAATTTGTCGTTGGCTACGGTCTGGATTTTCGCCAGCAATATCGCAACTTGCCATACATCGGCATCTTAAAACCAGAAGTCTATCAAGATTAAAGCTCTTCTACGGCGGCGACAAATTGCTCGCCACGATCAGAATAACTCTTAAACATATCAAAGCTGGCAGCCGCTGGGCTAAGAATCACCACGTCGCCAGATTGCGCTTTATTTTTGGCTAATTTGGCAACTTCTTTCATTCCTGCCATATTCAATTGGACAATTTCGCAATCAACCTTTTCTTCCCTTAAAACTTCCCTAATTTCATCAACGTTAGCACCATTGATAATTATCAATCGCACGTTTTGTCGGGCAATTTCTTTCGCTAATTCAGAGTAGTCTGCGCCCTTATCTGAGCCGCCCAAAATCAAAATTTTCGGCTCCGCAAAAGCTTTTAATGCCGCAATCGCACTGCCCGGAGTGGTCGAAATGCTGTCATCGTAATATTTCACACCGTATTTTTCAGCAACAAACTTCAGTCGATGCGGTAACCCTGTAAACTCGCTAAGCCCCCTCTTTATCTCATCATCCGACACGTTCGGCAAAATCGACTTTACCGCCGCTATCGCTGCGCACGCATTGTCGACATTATGCCTCCCTGGCAAGCGAATCGCAGAAATTATATCGTCCGAAAGAGCAAATGGATATTCCTTTTTCTGCGCCAAACTCGCATCTGCAATCGACGAACTAAACTCATTTTGAGAATTATAGACAACATAATCGTCCGCGGTTTGAGACTTGGCAATATTCGCCTTTGCCGCCAAATAATCATTAAAATCAGCGTGGACGTTCAAGTGGTCAGGCTCAATCATCAGTACCACGGCAACGTGCGGAGATTTCTGCAAATCCCACAATTGAAAACTGGATAATTCATAAACGACAATGTCATTTTTCTCAATTTTTGGCAAAATATCCAAAGCCGGCACGCCGATATTTCCCACCAAATGAACGGTTTTACCTGCCGCGCGTAAAATCGACGAGATAAAACTACACGTCGTCCCCTTGCCTTTTGTGCCAGTCACGCCAATTATAGTCGCTGGGCAATTGGCAAAAAACTCATTTGTCGCCGACCAAATTTGACCGTTAGTCTTTATCTTTTTTGGCGGAAGACTTGGCGACCTAACGATTAAATCCGCGTCATCCAGCCCCGAAAATCCCGTCTGATAAGCCACATTTTCCGGCAAATTATCTACTTTTTCACGCTCGTCCGCCACCAAAAAATCAGCTTCCGGAAACTTCTCCCGAAAATACCGCAAATTAGATTGACCTTCAACACCAAAACCAGCAATGACAATTTTCATAACCTGATTATATCACGGGCAATTTACGATTACACCCTAAAACAGCTTGTCGAGCTTGTCGTACAGCTTTGTTAATAGCTCTTTTTCTTCCGAAGTAACTGCAGCCAACGTCCACATGTTGGACGCAAAAAATTGACGAGCCGTTTCAATCAACTGATCAGGAGTTACCGCTAAAATAGAATCTGGAACGGCGGCGTAATCTCTCACAAAATCATCAGCAAAATATCGCCCTACGTAGAAATTGCTTACTTGCCCAACAGTTTGAGCACCCATTTGATAACGGCCCAATGAATATGACTTCACGCTTTCCAAATCTTCTTCAGAAATAGATCCAGCCAAAACCTTCTTCAATTCTCTCACGATAATATCAAAGAGCTTTTCTGCAGTTTCGACATTTACTTGTCCACCAAAATCCCAAGCCGAATCGTAAAAACCAATCGATGTATCACTAAAAATACCATACGCCAAGCCTTTTTTACGAGCCGCACCAAAAATCCGTGAGCTCATCGTGCCGGTCAGAATGTGATTCAATGCGTTCATGGCCGTGACTTCTTCATCGCTTAACTCACGCGGAATCATCATTGACCAGCCAAATGTCAAATTCGTCGCCTCTTTTCGTCTAACTAAAACCGGATTAGCTCTGCGTGGTTCATCGCGCGGAATCACAAATCGCTCGCCCGTCTCTAATTGCCAACCCTCAAGATGTTCTTTAATAGCCGCTTTTCGCCCAGCCATTTTTCCAGCCACCACAAACCGCATATTCTTCAAAGTATGCGTTCGCTTGTGATGATTTTTAATGTCTTTCAGTTCAATATTAGCAATTGTTTTTAAGCGCTGATTATACGTCAAAATATCTTCACCCAGCGCCTGCTGAATACGCGGCCACATCACGCGGTTGTGGTTGTTAAGATAACCAGTTAATTCAGAGCGAACATTGCCCTTTTCCGCCTCAAGCTCATCGGCATTGAATCGCGGCGTTGTAATAGCCAATCTCTGAAGTTCCAAAATCCTGTCCCACTCAAAATCCGCACAAATCGCTTCATAAACCATTGAATAGTCGGAAGTGTAAGCGTTGTGATAAGCGCCGTTTTTGGTAAATTCCTGCTCATAATTGTGCTCCGAACGAAACTTTTCATTCGCGCCGAACGCCATATGCTCCATAATGTGAGCCGTTTCGTAAATATCTTTATTCAAAACGTAGCGATTTCCCGCCCTGAATTGCACCTGAAAACTCATTACCGTAGCATCTGGAACGTCAATCAACAAGCCGCGCGCACCATTCTTCAGTCTAATTTCCTCAACTGTATGTTTCATTGCCTAATTCTCTGATTATTTACGATTTTTCTTACGGTTCTGTCGCTGAGCCTTTTTCTTCTTTCGAGCTTGATTCTTCGCACGATTTGATTCCGCGCTAGTCTTGCCCTTTTTCACAGAGAAATCATCGTCGCGATTTTCCTCACCCGAACCAATTTCATTTACGCCACGCTCAACGGCATTTTCCGCCAACCTAGTTAGTTCAGTGTCATATTCGTCGTCTTGAGATTGACGGACTGTAGCATCGGCTTTATGAATATTAAATATCGTTGCCAAGACTTCATCGCGGAGATTAGCCTGCAAACTTTCAAACAACTTCTGAGATTCTGATCGATATTCCACCAAAGGATCGCGCTGTCCAACACTTCGCCAGTGAATTCCCTCGCGCAAATGTTGCATATTCTCCAAATGTTGCATCCACAATGTATCCAACACCGCCATGTAGACTTCGCGCTCAACTCCGCGCAAATCATCAGCGCCAATCTCACGCTCTTTCTCTGCGTAAGCTTCTTCAGCCAGCTCCAGCGCCTTCTCATAGCGCAGACGATCTTTCTTTTCCTTACCAACCTTTTCAATTTTTTCCTTATCAACTGGGAAAATAACTGAGAAATCCTCGACAAACTTTGGATTATTCTTTGATGGAAGAGTTGTCAATTCGTGAACTTTAGCTCGCAATAATCGCTCAATTTCTGGCTTAATATTGTCACCTTCCAAAATCCTACGTCGCATAACATAAACGACACGACGATGACGGTTAATCACATTGTCGTATTGAACAACATTTTTGCGCGTATCAAAATTGTAGCCTTCAACTCTCTTCTGGGCAGCTTCCAGAGTTTTCGAAACAGCCCGAGTTCTAATTGGAGTGTCGTCATCAACGCCCAGCCTATCCATCAACGACGCAATTCGCTCACCCTGGAAAATTCGCATCAAATCATCTTCGGTCGAAACATAAAACTGAGTCTCGCCTGGATCGCCCTGGCGTCCGCCACGACCACGCAGCTGATTGTCAATTCGGCGTGATTCATGTCGCTCCGAACCGATAACAACCAATCCACCAAGCTCCTTGACACCCTCGCCAAGCTTAATGTCCGTACCGCGACCAGCAATATTCGTAGCCAAAGTAATCGCGCCTTTTTCGCCGGCTTTCGCAACAATAGCAGCCTCACGCTCATTGTTCTTAGCGTTCAGAATCTCAAATTTAATACCTTCTTTTTCCAAATATTTAGCAATTTGCTCATTCTTCTCAATAGAACCAGAACCAACCAAAACAGGACGACCTTGCTTGTGGTAATCCTTAATCGCCTCAGCGACAGCTTTCAGTTTGGCCTTTTCAGTCTTGAAAATCAAGTCTTCCTTATCCTCGCGAATAACTGGTTTGTTCGGTGGAATTTGGATAACATCAAGTGAATAAATTTGTTGAAACTCTTCGGCTTCAGTGAACGCCGTACCAGTCATACCGCTCAATTTATTGTACAAACGGAAGTAATTCTGGAAGGAAATTGTCGCCAAGGTCATACTCTCTTCCAGCACAGGAACGCCTTCTTTTGCCTCAATTGCCTGATGCAAGCCTTCGTTGTAGCGGCGACCCTGCATCAAACGACCAGTATGCTCGTCAACTATGATCACCTCGCCGTCATTAGTTACGACGTAATCTTTATCACGCTTGAACAATGTCTGTGCTCGCAAAGCTTGATCCATATGATAAACACTGCGCACGTGATCTGGTGTGTACAAGTTTTTTATTCCCAACAGTTTCTGAACTTTTTCAACACCTTCGTCAGTCAAAGCGACACTTCGGCGCTTCTCGTCCAAAACATAATCTTCCGGAACCAACTTCGCGGCGATTTTAGCAAACGTGTAATAATTGTCAGGATTTTCAGCCGCTGGAGCAGAGATAATAAGTGGCGTACGAGCTTCGTCGATCAAAATTGAGTCGACCTCGTCAACGATTGCGAAGTTCAATTCACGCTGCCTGAGCAAATCGACATCATTAACCATGTTATCGCGCAAATAGTCAAAACCAAACTCGTTATTCGTGCCGTACGTGATGTCCGCAGCGTAAGCCTCTTTACGTGAAACTGGGCGAAGCTTGCGCATTCGAGGATCGTCGTGATGCTCATTGTCGTAATCTTTATCATAAACAAATGACGCTTCGTTAATAATCACACCGGTGGTCAAGCCCAGAAAATCATACACTTGACCCATCCAGCCAGCGTCGCGCTGAGCCAAATAGTCATTAACCGTCACCACATGAACACCCTTACCTTCCAAAGCATTCAGATAAGTTGGCAATGTCGCCACAAGAGTCTTACCTTCACCAGTTTTCATCTCGGCAACGTTACCCTCATGAAGAACCATACCACCAATCAACTGCACGTCATACGGACGCTCACCAATCACACGCTTAGCAGCTTCCCTTGCCACGGCAAACGCGTCTGGCAAAATCGTATCAAGCGTCACATTTTTCTTCGACAAACGCTTTTTCAGCTCATCAGTTTGCGCCCGGAGCTCCTTGTCGGACATCTTTTCATATTTGTCATTCAGACCGTTAATAACGTCAACTTGCTTACGCAATCGTTTCAAAATCTTCTTCTGTGGATCGCCAAAAATCTTACTCAGCGCTTTTTGTTGTGTAATTGCCATAAACCTTAAAACTCCCTCACTTTCAGGCATTTTCAAAAACTTCTTTTATTATAACTTTTTTCGGGCAATTTGAAAAGAAAAAGCGCCCAGAATCTGAACGCTTTCCTGCCAATTTCATCTATCAATTATTTTCGACCGAAAGTTTGTTTTAGCTTCGCCAAAACTCCGCGACTTCCGCCAACGTGAGCCAGCACATCGTCTTTGTACTTACGAACTTGACCATTCAACCTAGCTTCAACAATATCCACTGCAGCCAAAACGTTCATGGTTGAATCCTTAGCTACAATCTTCTTATCCGGCACATTGATGATAACTTCAACCTCGTACTTGTTGCCGCCAGGATTGTCAATCTGCTTAATCTTCACATCTGCGGATGCACTCTTTCGCGCGTGGCGTGGCAAATATTTCCCCAGAGAACCAATTTTTCGCTCAACATATTTTTTTGTTGTGGCGTTCAGCTCATATTTAACGCCAGTAATTGTAATATCCTTAATCATTTTTCCTCCTACTAACTAATATGCTCTCTATTATATCACGTCACGACCATTCATATACGGACGAAGTACTTCAGGGACAGTCAAAGTTCCATCTGGATTCTGGAAATTCTCCAAAATCACCACCAATGAGCGAGCCAGCGACACCGCAGTTCCGTTCAAAGTGTGAACAGATTCAATTGTGCCGTTTTCTCGCCTGACTCGAATATTCAAACCACGAGCTTGATAATCAGTACAATTAGAGCAACTCGTCAGCTCACGGTAAGTTTGGTCAACTGGCGACCAATATTCAATGTCGTACTTCTTCGCAGCCGGCGCACCCAAATCGCCCGCCGCAATATTAACCACGTGATAAGAAATACCAATTTGTTGCCAAAGCGCCTCTTCAACGCTAAGAATTTTCTCATGAATCTCTTTAGATTGCTCAGGCAAACAAAACGCGTACATTTCCAACTTATTGAACTGGTGAACTCGGAATAAACCACGCGTGTGCTTGCCATATGTTCCCGCCTCTTTTCGATAGCAAGGACTATATCCAGCGTATAGCAATGGCAAATCTTTTTCGTCCAAAATTTCATCCGCGTGATAGCCGGTTAACGGCATTTCCGCCGTACCAATTAGCGTCAAATCTTCGCCGTCAACTACATATTCGTTACTGCCCTCGCCCTTCGGAGTGAAACCTGCACCCTCAGCCGTTCGCAAATTGACCATATGCGGCACGGTCATAAATGTGAAGCCCTGCTTTGTTACGTAATCCAAGGCAAATTGAGTTACGGCATTTTCCAATAAAGCCAAATCGCCCTTCAAATAATAAAACTTCGCGCCAGCCACCTTAGCGCCGCGTTCAAAGTCTACCCAGCCGCGACTTACAGCGTAATCCAAATGATCTTTTGCGCCAGTTTTACAATCGCCATAAACTTTTACCTCAACAGAATCTTCTTCGCCACCCAGAGGCACGTCGTCAAAAGTGATATTCGGGACGTTTTTAAGAATTGCTACGACTTTTTCCTCGGTCGATTTCAAATAGCTCTCACGCTCCGCCAGCTCAACTTTCAATTGCTTGCCCTGATCAATTAGTTCTTGGTCTGGTTGGCCGCCTTTCATTTTCGCTGAAATAACATTGCGCTGTTCGCGTAGCGCTTCAACCTGCTTCTGCAAATCGCGGCGCTCATCGTCTAATTGCAACAATGCCGCAATATCAACTTTATAGCCTTTATCGTTTGCCGACTTTTGCACCAAATCGACATTTTCTCGGATGAACTTAATGTCTAACATGTCTCAATTATATAACAACATAGACTATATATAAATAAACCCCGCCGGACTTAACAGACGGGGTTTTAGATAAATGTAAGTAATTTACTTACATAGCTGTGCCAGGTAACGTTGTTGGCCATGGAACATTGTCGTCTGGAATATAAGATACGCTAACAATCGGAGGGAGTGTTGGTGTTGGATTCTGAGCGCTAGCTGCTTCAGCTTGAATCTGCCCAGTAGTTTGAATGATCCAAGTCAAGTACGAATTACCGTATCGACCAGCGGAAGGACCTTGCATTTGATCGCCAGGGCGTAATCCAGACGGCAATGGAGCTCCGCCGCCGTTCCAGCTATACCCCCAGCCCGTAAGAGCTGCGTACAGATAAACAGTATTATTAATTCGTCGAACCTTGACTACGCTGGCTTTCATGGATGTTGATAAAATTTGAGGAACACTCCTCCAGCCAGTGTCGCCATATACAACTCGCCAACCGAATTCACTACCATTAGCAGCGGCCTTAATCCAACGAATGGCACCGTTTGTAGCAGCTGTATCGGTATAGTACGTACCAACACTAGCCTTAACATTACCCTCAGGCATACCAGTTCCGCGAATTTCGTACGTATCTTTCCACTCTACGTCACAGTCATTATCAGTTTTCTTACCGAGTACTTGATTTGTTTTACCACCCGCAGGAAGATTCTTGCCTGTAAATTGTAAACCTAGGTTACTTGTACCATTTCCGGTAATAGTCAACCCAGTCGAGCAAGGCTGAGTACTATTAGTTACGGAAATAGTAGCATTTTGGCCAGCTGCCCCTGTAGCACCAGTCGCACCGGTAGCTCCCGTGGCTCCTCTAGCTCCTGTAGCACCATTAACTCCATTGCGGCCGTCTTTACCATCCTTACCGTTTTGACCATTTTGGCCGTTGCGACCGTTATTATTAGTACGCGTATTGCGCGTATTCTCACTACGTTCACCACGCGGTGCACGAGTTTGGCGAGTTTTGCGGTCTTGACCTTCACCTTGTTCCGCATTGCGGCGTGTATTTGTACGGCGAGTCGTATTAGTACGACCACTATTCGCACTTGTGCGAGTATTTGTAGTACGGCGTTGGCGTGTTGTGCCTTCACCTTCACCAGCTGTTTGTTGGCGCGTACGACCTTCGCCAGCAGGGCGGCGTGTATTTGTACGGCGACGCGTTTGTTTTTGCTCGCCTTCAGCCGCAGCTGTAAGAGTAGCGTTTTTTGCTACTGTCGGCTCTGCTTTCACTTGCGCAGTAACCTGATTATCTGTTGTATTCACAGTTCCTCCTAAAATTTTGTTCATTA
>CALHQU010000079.1 GCA_938038145.1 uncultured Candidatus Saccharibacteria bacterium | reverse complement strand
TTGGCTTTGGGTAAATTGCGTTCTGGCGAGAATGAAAAAATTGTTATGCCAGAGTACGGTGCTGCTGCGAATATCACTGCGCCGCGAAAATAATTTTTATCGCCCAAACCGTCAAAACCGTGTATAATTAAATTACGGCGGTTTGTGATTTTTGATTCGCCGAATTAGATAGTTTGAAGTTGATTGGCTGTTGATATTTTTCCTTGAGACGAACACTCAGGGGCGGCTGATCGGAAAGGAATGATAATGATAGAAGTAATTATTGCCGCGGCTGTTGGAGCTGGCGCGGGTGCTGCTAGTCTTGTTGGATATCAGAGAACTCGCCAAATTAACGGTAAAAATCAGATTGAGCGAGATTTGGCGGATGCAAAAACTAAGGCGAGCGATATTGTCCTAAAAGCTAAAGACGAGGCGCTTAAGATTGAAAATGAACGTCGCAAGGAGTGGCAAAAGACCGAAAATCGTTTGGCGGATCGCGAGAAGACTCTGGATAATAAGCTGGAAGAGCTTGATCGACGAGCAGAAAAATTGCGCGCGCATGAGGATGAAGTTGATAATCTTAAAAATGAAATTCGCGATATTCGCACACGTCAGCAGGAAAAGCTTGAAAAAATCGCTGGATTGAAGAAAAAAGACGCTGCTGACAAGTTAATGCAGATGACTGAGCGCGACATTAAGCAAGACTTGGTCGGTTTGGTGTCAAAATTACAGCATGACGCAATGGATGACGCTGAAGAACGGGCGCAAATGATCCTCGTGACCGCGATGGAACGAATGAGTAGTGAGGTGACTGCTGAGCGCACGGTGACTGCGGTTAAATTGACTGATGACGAGATGAAGGGTCGAATTATCGGCAAGGAAGGACGTAATATTCAGGCGCTGCAGCGCGAAACTGGCGTCGATATTCTAGTTGACGATACACCTGGCATGATTATTTTGTCGAGTTTTGACCCTGTTCGCCGACAAGTGGCTCGCTTGAGTCTTGAGATGTTGATGAAGGACGGCCGTATTCATCCTGCACGTATTGAAGAGGTGGTTGCTAAAGCTAAAAAACAGATTGAAAAAGAGGTTCGACAAGCTGGTGAAGATGCTATGCGCGAAACTGGCGTGGTTGGTATTCCGAAGGAAATGTTGTTGTTGCTTGGTGAGTTGAAGTTTCGTACCAGCTTCGGGCAGAACGTTTTGAAGCATTCGACTGAGATGGCGCAAATTGCGGGGATGATTGCCGAAGAAATCGGCGCGGATGTGCGTATTACAAAAATTGCTACACTTCTTCATGACGTTGGTAAGGCGGTGTCGCATAAAATTGAGGGCAAACATCATCACATTGGAGCGGAATTGGCTCGTAAATATGGCATGGACGAAAGAATTGTTCACGCAATCGAAGCGCACCACGATGATATCGAAGCGACAACTCCAGAGGCAATTATTGTTCGAGTTTGTGACGCGGCTTCGGCTGCGCGTCCAGGTGCGCGTAACGTTTCTGCTGAGAATTTTGCAGAGCGAATGCGCGATTTGGAAAATGTTGCCACGAGTTTTGAGGGAATTGATAAGGCTTACGCGATTTCTGCCGGCCGTGAAGTTCGTGTAATTGTGAGACCTCAGACGATTGATGATTTGTCGGCGATTAAATTGGCGCGAGATATTGCGACGAAAATTGAGTCGACAATGCAATATCCTGGCACGATTAAAGTTAACGTGATTCGCGAAACGCGAGCAATTGAGTTTGCTAAATAATGAAATTTACAGAGGAAGAACGACGGGCTTGGTTGGCAAGTTTGGATAGGCGTTTTTCTAGGGCGGCGGGGTTGATTGAAAATGAGCAAGGCGAACTATTGATCGTCAAGGCTGGCTATAAAGACCATTGGTCGCTGCCTGGTGGCATTGTTGACGCTGGAGAATCCCCGTTGGAAGCGGCGGTGCGCGAGGTAAAAGAAGAAGTTGATATTCAAGTTGACCCTAAGGATTTGAAGCTTGCGATGGTCGCTTCGCGCCATTCTGATGAGTTTTTGACGCATCAATTTGTGTTTTTTACGAAGTTAGAAAACGATGCTTTTTCTGAGATAAAATTACAGGAATCGGAAATTGTGGCTAGTAAATTTATTGCCAAAAATGAGGTTGATTTTGAAGATATGTCGCTGCTCTGGGCAATCAGATTTTGGGCAATTAATAAATTCGGTTACGTAAATACGAAAATTATTGATAATGACGGCGTGAAAAAAGAAGTTGTAGAATTTTTTGCACCGATGATTGGAGGGAAATAATGGGAATATTAGTTATTAGTCGGCACGGTGAGAGCGAGTGGAATCTGCTCGGTAAGTGGACTGGCTGGACAGATGTTAATTTGACGGAAAAGGGTCGTAATGACACTGTGCGATTGGGTGCTTTATTGAAAGGCGTGGTATTTAATGAAGCTTACACTTCGTCATTAAAACGTACACAACAAACTTTGGCTGCGCTACTCGAAGGCTGTGGCGTCGAAAATCTGCCAACAACGCATGCAACTGAATTAAACGAGCGTGATTATGGTGATTTGACTGGAAAAAATAAATGGGAAGTTAAATCGGAGATTGGTGAAGAGGCTTTTAATGGTATTCGACGCGGTTGGGATTATCCAGTGCCGGGCGGCGAAACTTTGAAAGATGTTTATGCGCGGGTTGTTCCGTATTTTGAGCAAGAGATTTTGCCGAAATTGCAGAATGGTGAAAATATTTTATTGGTGGCGCACGGCAATTCTATTCGGGCTTTAATTAAATATCTCGACCAAGTTCCAGAGGCCGAGATGGCGAATGTAGAGATGCCGTTTGGTCAATTACTGGTCTATACGTTCGAGCCCGGTCAATCTTTGCCAATCAAAAAAGAAGTGCTGTCGGTTGAGATTGAAGCCGTGAATGCTTAAATAGTTGTATATATTTCGTATGCACTTAACACCGATAAAAATTGTTGAAATCTAAGAGTGTCGTCGCCGCGATACGGCCACGTTGCATGGTTTAGCCAGAAACCCATTAAGGTTAGGCAATGATCTAAATTTATTTCTTTGTAATAGTTTGAAATATTATGACCGCTTTTATGCAGGTCGATTAGTAGGCTAGTGATGTCGCTACCGGATTCTCCAGATCCAGACCAACTCCAGTCGATTAACTTAGTGCCGCGTTTGGGATGCCAAGCCATATTTGATTGTCGAATGTCATGATGACAAAAAACTAATTTTTTTATATCGCTATATAGACCTCCGGTATTTAGTAAGGCGGGTAAGTCTGCCAATAATTTCTTAGCTATATTTTGGCTATGGGGCGTTAATCTGTCCAAGAATCCTAATGACAACTCTCTCAATTTAGCTATTTTCTGCTCGTCTAACGAAGTCCACCCTTCTTTAATAAAACTATCGCGTGATGATTCGATATCAAAAGTATCAGGCGGCAATGGTATATTTTCTAACTCGTCAAATTTTTCCTTCGCTGATTTGATATAAGCGTCTAGCGTTTCGTTCTTTGCTCGCCATAGCCAACCTTCGTTTGGCTCCATTGTCTCTATGATGAAAGTGTCATCGTCTCGCAATATTGATCTGGATGGGACTCCACTATATCCATGGCATCGCAGATAAGACATCGTGAACGCTTCTTTTCTTAGATATTGGCGCAGTCTATTTCGCTTAATATCATCGTATCTAGTCGATGTTCGCTTAATAAATACCGAATGATCATTTTTTGTGGCGATAATTTT
>CALHQU010000078.1 GCA_938038145.1 uncultured Candidatus Saccharibacteria bacterium | reverse complement strand
CCAGTATGAAAAAGAGCGAGCCTTATGATGAGATTGAATCTCAAAAGCTCGCTCCATCTATGAGTTAATTTTTAATCATCCCAAAAACACACCCATTACCCAACCCATCAAACAGACATCCCTATTTACGCAAACCACTATGGTAAAATCAGATTTCAACTATCAATAGAAGGTAGAACCGATTCCAGCCATAACTGCAATTCTTGCAAAATAAACTGTTGTTCATCAGTCGCGCTAGGTGCCAATCGTTGCAGAGATTTCATAAATTGCGGCATTTGCGCCTGTAAATGCCCAGTTCGCCACTCTTCCCATTGTCGCAGCTCATCTTCACTAAGCAAATTAGGGAAACTTCGCGCCTTATAATGCAACAATAGTGGCGACAATCGTTCATCCTGAAAATCCGGATGAAAATCAGCCAACTCACGCTCGCCAGCATTACGCACAGCTTCAACGCGAACTCGATCACTATTGTCCAAAAACCCATCGTATAATTGCGCTTCTGGATCGGTCATTTTCTTAAACTCTGGCCTATTCTCAAATATACTACGCAGCCTTTCGGCAAAATCTGGATGAGAAAGTAAAATATCTTGGTGCTTCTGTACAGTTTCTGCATCCAGAGAAATCTTCTTCCAGCCATCACCCTGAGTCAACACACCAAGTGGCGAAACTGCTGGGCAGCGATTATATTGCAATTCCTTAACTGGCAATTTAACGAAATCCTCAGCTTGCCTTTCTTCCCATGTTGCAAATATCTTCGCCGACAATTCCTCAACGCTCAGATCAACAAACGGCGTCGGATCATAACGCAAATCATAAACAATCACGCCACCATTTCGGCTCGTGGTTAGCGGAAAAGCCACGGTCGTTTTGGCGAATTCTTTATCATAACGACCACTCGCATAAACAAAAGGTTTTTTATCATCGACATTCACCAGTTTCTGTACCAATTTCTTATCGCGCATTTTTAGCAAATAGTCATACATTTGCGGCTGGTTCTGCTTAATCAATTTAGTCACAGCAATCAACGCGGTCACGTCCGCCAGCGCGTCATGGGCGTTTTCATGTTCTATACCGTTAGCTTTCGTGATGAGCTCCAAGCGGTTGCTCGGCTCACCTTTATCGTCAACCGGCCACTCAATTCCCTCAGGTCGAAGCGCCCTGGTTAAACGCACCACATCCAACAAATCCCATCTGGATCGACCGTCTTTCCAAGTCCACTCGTATGGATCGTAAAAATTTCGCCAAAACAAATGACGAATAAACTCGTCGTCAAAACGGATATTATTGAAACCAACAGCAATCGTATCGGGCGTAAATATTTCCTCGCTTAACATACGCGCAAATTGAGCCTCAGTATAGCCTTCTTCGACAGTTTTTTGCGGCGTTATGCCCGTCACCATCAACGCATCAGGACTCGGCAGCGTATCGTCATTTAGTGTCACGAGAATATTATACGGTTCACCAATCGGCTGCAAATCCATATCGGTTCGCTGACCGGCAAATTGCATAATCCGATCTTGTCGAGGATTAAGACCACTAGTTTCAAGATCGTAGAAGAAAAATGTTTGCGCCATATTTATATTATACCATCAAGCTCACGCTAATTTGCACCAGTACAGGTCTATTGTTCGACCAATGTAAACGGCATAGATTCGCCAATCTGAATCAAGCTTTCGCCAATCGCTCCTTGACGCAATAATTCGTGAGTAATTCCCATTTTTCGCATAATGTCTCGCAAGCGATTAACGGATTCGAATTGGTCAAAGTTAGTCCGACGAGCAAATTTTTCAATCTTAGCGCCCGTAACAATAAACTCAATCTTCTCATCTTCATCGTCAGTTTCATTAAGCTCAGCATCAGAAACTCGCCTTACAGACCAAGCATCAGAAATAACCTGATCGTCCAACGAAATTGTCGGCAAATCTTCCTCTTTTTCATCAACAATCTCAGCTTCACGCTCTCGATATTTAGCAACCTCATCACGCAACATTCGTAGAAGCTCAGTTACTCCGTCGTGCGTTTGAGAAGAAATCGCCACGACCGGCGCGCCATTAGCTACCTTTTGAAGAGCAGTCGACTGCATAGCAATAATCTCATCATCCAAGCCTTCGCATTTGGTCAGCGCTATTATCTCTGGACGCTCCGCCAATGATTCAGAATATTTTTCCAGTTCGCGACGAATTGCCTGATATTTCTCTGCCGGATCATCGCTATACACATCAATCATATGAAGCAGCACAGCCGTTCGCTCGACATGTCGCAAAAACTGATCGCCCAAACCTTTACCTTCCGACGCACCTTCAATCAACCCCGGAATATCAGCAATCAAAATCGACCCATCGTCAACATCAGCCACTCCCAAATTGGGCGTCAAAGTCGTAAATTCGTAATTAGCAATCTCCGGACGCGCATTAGAAACCACACTCAGGAACGTCGACTTACCAGCGTTCGGAAAGCCAACCAAACCAACGTCGGCCAATAATTTCAATTCCAACTCTGCCTCGAATTCCTCGCCAGTCTCACCAAGTTCGGCAATTTTAGGCGTTTGGCGCGTACTAGACGTAAAGTGTGCATTTCCAAATCCACCGTCTCCACCACGAGCCACCACTGCCCGCTGCTGATCTTCGGTCAAATCCGCAATTACCATACCGTCGCGCTTCACTAGGGTACCCATCGGCACCTTAACGATTAGCGGCGCACCACTTTTTCCTCGTTTATTACGTTTTCCGCCATCACCACCCTTTTCAGCTTTAAGCTCCGGCTTATATCTAAAATTCAAAAGTGTATTAAGATCCTTCGTCGCCAAAAAAACAATATCACCACCACGACCGCCATCGCCGCCATCGGGACCGCCCTTATCGACATATTTCTCATGACGAAAACTGACTACACCATTACCGCCTCTACCGGCGCGCACTAAAACTTTTGCAATATCTACAAACATATCTTTAGTATACCAAAAAGCACCCCATCAGTCGACGGGGTGTTACTCTGGTGCCATTTTAAATTTTAGTGAATGAAGTTATAACGACGAGCCTCAGCAAGTGGTATGGTACGAGGAGAGATAATATTATAACCCCTATAATTCATTTCCATAATATAGATATTCTGACCATCTACTCGCTCCACAATACCGACATGTCCGTAACCAAAGCCACCCCAAGTATTCTGTATAATAGCACCCGGCGCTGGAACATTGTTAACCACGAGCCCAGCGGCACGAGCACTAGCACTCCAAGCCTTAGCATGACCCCAGAAACTACCAATTGGACGACCAAGCTGCAAACGACGCTCATATGCATACCAAGTACAGTTACCAGCCGCATAACGGTTACCGACAGAAGCGGTTAGCCAATTTTGACTTGCACTCGTGGTAGTTGACGACGAAGAATATCGATTGCCATATGACCTACTTCGCGGAGCGACATAACCAGGTCGCTCATTTTCTGGAAGCTCACCTCCAGGCAACACAATCCTAGAGCCAGTAGACAACTTAGCACCGTCATCGATATCATTATATAGGACAACACGCTCAGCGCTCGTCTTATACTTTTCTGCCAGAGATTGAGCAGTATCGCCGTCTTTAACAGTATAAACAACACCGTCAACAAGAGGCACGACTATAGTCTTATTCGGCTCTACGGCGTCCGAAGTTGTATTATTAGCCCAACGAAGCGTCTGAGATGAAATCTTAAATTTCTTAGCAATAGATTCCATAGTGTCACCTTCTTTGGTTACATAAGACGAAATGCCACGCGCAGCCGAAGTATCTGGCTTAACAATGTCAGGTTTTGTTATGACTTCTGTATCATTCTGAGAAAGATTCTTCTTAATTGTTAGTGAAGTTTCAGATTCGCGCAAATCACCAGCCGAAGGTAATTCCGCCGTTTCCGCCAAGTTAGTTACAGCATTAGCTGCAGTTAATTCATCTACTGAAGCTGTTTTAGACTTAGCAGACTTAGATACCGATGAAACACCAGTAGTTTCAGATGATGCCAAAGTTTTTGATCTTTCAGCAGATACATTACTACCACTATTACCATAGATCAAAAATGATATAGTCAATAAAAATATTCCACCGTAGATTGCAAATGATTGCAGTTTACGTTTTTTACTCCGAAGAGATGTAAAATGGTTACGAATAATCGTTCTCCTTGCGCCAATGTTACCACTAGCACCTCTACCAAATTGTCTTTCTTCTCGCAATAGAACAGGATATGTTGTCGACCTAATTGATTATTATTATTCTACATTAGTTTTGCTATATCCGTAGCGACAATTTTGGCAGGTCATTTATCGTAATTCACCCCTGTTGATAAATTAGACAAATGATCTAACATCTATTTTACACAATATTGACAATAAAGTCAATAAATTTTATAAAATGCGTTTTTGTCAAGAAATCTGGCACTTCTTTTGACAGTGAGCCTTGACATTAGCCTCGTGTTCTTCGTTGGTCTTTGCAAAATACGTAATATCATCGTCACCACTCAGGAAATATAGATAATCAGAGCTTATCGGGTCGGCAGCGGCGTTCAACGCGCTCAAACTAGGCGAAGCGATTGGTCCAGGAGTTAAGCCTTTTTGAATACGTGTATTATATGGCGACTTAAGGTTTGGCGAGCGCTCTATCCCTGTTTTGTCAGCAATGTATTGATATGTTACATCAGAACCCAACGGCATATTGGCTTTCAGGCGATTGTAAAACACACTAGCAATCTTACGCTGATCCTCGCAAGTTTCCGCACCAGACCCACAGCCAATCGATTCGCGCTGAATAATCGACGCTAGTGTCATCCCCTGATACAAAGTCAGCCCGCGAGCTTTAAATTTCTCCTCCAGATTATACTTCTTAACAATTTTCTCCAGATGATCAATTGACCGCTGTAAAACCTGTTCTGCGGTTTCATCCGCTTCGGTCTCTGCTCCGGCGTTCTTTTCCGACTGCTCCGGCTCTTCGTTCCGGGCTGTCTTTTCGCTGTACTGTTCCAGCTCTTCGCCTTCCACGTTTATATTCTTCTTTTCTTTCCTCATATCTGAATGCTGTTGGTCAGGGTATGTTTCGCAAAAAGTATGCCATCTTTGTCACGCTTCGTACATCCCTGCTTTCTGTTCCTTGATCTGTTCGTCGTGGATATATTCGTCGTAGGTCATCAGCTTGTCGATGTTCCCCTTCGGCGTCAGTTCGATGATGCGGTCGGCCACGGTGTTGATGAATTCATGGTCGTGGGAGCTGAAAAGGATGTTGCCCTTGAAGCTCACCAGGTTGTTGTTGAAAGCCTGG
>CALHQU010000077.1 GCA_938038145.1 uncultured Candidatus Saccharibacteria bacterium | reverse complement strand
TTTACCAGATAAAGATGTGCTTCCTAAGAATTCATTACTTTATCAAGAATATGAGTGCCGAAATGAACTAAAAAATGTAACAGTTAACGGAAAAAGGTTAAGTCCAGATATCCAAAATCGCATAATTGACGAGCTATTCACGAAAGAGTATTCCATTAACTATAAAAAACTTGCAAAATACCTTTACGATAATCAAATATACGACACTAGTTCGCTAGTTATTTCCGGAACAGCCGACGATAAATCTTTCATGTCGTCACGAAAATCGTACATAGACTTCACTAATAAAATTGGGATTGAAATTACACCAGAAAACAAAGCAGCAATTGAGGAAGTAATAAAATGGATAACCCTGTTCGAAGACAAGAAAATCCTGTCAAAAAAACTACAAAAATATAGTGACATTTTTAGCAAAGACCAAATCGATAGTATTTTGAAGCTAAAATATACAGGCTGGGGAAGGTTATCTGGCGAGCTACTTGACGGAATTACAGCACACACCCGTTATGGGAAAATGACAGTTATTGAAGTAATGCGTCAATGCTCTGACAATTTTATGCAAATTATCCAAAGTGACCGATATGAATTCAAAAAAATTATAGAAGACGCTCTTTTGGAAGATGCCACCCCAGAAATCACTTATGATGATATTAAAAATCTCGCAGCATCTCCGGGAATTAAGCGCGCCCTCTGGCGAAGCATTCGGATTATAGATGA
Source organism: uncultured Candidatus Saccharibacteria bacterium (assembly GCA_938038145.1). Taxonomy (GTDB): domain Bacteria; phylum Patescibacteriota; class Saccharimonadia; order Saccharimonadales; family Saccharimonadaceae; genus Nanosynbacter. Next base: position 1,073 of record CALHQU010000077.1, on the reverse strand, counting down.
GATTGTCGATACGATCGGCTATGGTCCAAAATTGATTAGCATTGAAATGGCGAGAAGTGAAGAGGATAAAGTCAGAACAAAAAATCGATATTCTCAACTGGAAAAAATGTATAAAGAATTATACGGAAGAGAATATAATAAATCTGATATAAAGCCTCAACTGGAAAATTATAAAGATTGCCTTGATAAGAAAAAATATTACCTGTACTTCTTGCAAAATGGCAAATCTGCATACTCAGGTAAAAAACTAGACATTGAAAACGGACTTAAAGATTGCGAAATCGATCATATTTTACCGCGTTCATTGACAAAGGACGACTCTCTAGACAACACAGTCTTGGTATTGCGAGAAGAGAATCAGCTAAAGCTTGACGACTATCCAATATCGCCCGACGTTCAAAAAAAGATGTTGCCAATCTGGATGTCTTTAAAAAACGCCAAATTTATGTCACAGCTCAAGTTCCAGCGATTAACTAGCCAGAAGCAGCTATCAGACGACCAGATATATGGCTTCATTAATCGCCAATTAGTTGAGACACGACAAATTACCAAACACCTGGCTAGAATGCTAACCGAAAAATACAAAGACTCATCAACAGAGGTGGTTACTATTCGCGCTGGCATGAGTTCCGAATATCGCCGCATCCACGACTTGCCAAAATGCCGCGAAGTAAACGACCTCCACCACGCAAAAGATGCCTACTTAGCAGCAACTCTAGCCCAATATGTAAAAGTTCGCTATCCAAAGCTTGACAAGGAGTTTATCTACGGAGAATATAAGAAATTCAAGTCGGACAAAAAGAAGAACAGGGAATACGGCAGCTTCATCTTATCGTCAATGAAATATGATTTTACCAACACAAATACTGGTGAAATTGTCTGGCAGGGTAAATCATCCTGCGAAATCATTGATAAAACGATGAAATATAATGACTGCTTGATTACGAAAAAAACCGAGACTGGTGATAGTCAATTCTATAAACAAACTATTTATAGCAAAAAATCAACCGACCCTAAACCTACAATACCTATAAAAGCAAATCTACCAACCAATAGATACGGTGGATATTCTG
>CALHQU010000076.1 GCA_938038145.1 uncultured Candidatus Saccharibacteria bacterium | reverse complement strand
CCCTCAGCCAAAGCCGCCTTAGTAGCCGCCACGGCGTCATCAACGCGGAATTTCTTTTCGTCAATTTCAGTCTCAGTCGCGCCACCAACTTTAATAACCGCAACTTTACCAGACAATGCCGCGGCACGCTTGTCGAATTGCTCTTTCTCATACTCACTAGAAGCATTTTCCGAAAGCGACTTAATCTCAGCAATTCGCTCCTTCACGCCTGAAGGTCTACCCGCACCTTCGATAATTGTCGTTTCGTCTTTACCAACAATCACCTTGCGCGCCGAACCCAAAACTTCCAAGCCTGCGTTTTCGAATGTCAATCCGTGATCTTCAGAAATCACAGTCGCGCCAGTCAACACGGCGATGTCACGAAGAACATCTTTACGACGGTCACCAAAACTTGGCGCCTTAACGGCTACAGTATTGAATACACCTTTCAGCTTGTTCAGCACCAAAATACTCAATGCCTCGCCCTCAACTTCGTCAGCAATCAAAACCACGTCTTTCTTGCCGCTTTGTGCCAATTTTTCCAACATTGGCAAGAATTCCTGCACGCTAGAAATCTTCTTGTCGGTGATTAGAATTGCTGGCTTTTCGTACACAGCTTCCTGGCGACCCGCGTCAGTAACAAAGAACGGACTCACCCAACCCTTGTCTAAACTAAAACCTTCGACAACTTCAGCTTCCAGCTCCAAACCTTGACCAGCCTCAACAGTAACCACGCCGTCTTTACCGACTTTCTCGATTACGCCAGCAATCAACTTTCCGATTTCTGCATCTCCCGCCGAGATCGTAGCAACTTCAGCCACGCGGTCAGACTTGCCTTCAATCGGCTCAGCCAATTTGTTCAATTCTTTAACAATTTCCGCGCCAGCTTGCTCGATGCCTTTCCTAAGCTCCATCGGATTATGTCCAGCCGCAATCAATCGATTCGCCTCTTTCAAAATTGAGTACGTCAACACCGTTACAGTCGTTGTACCATCGCCTGCTTGCTTGTTCAAGTTCTTAGCGGCCTGCTTGATTAAATCGGCACCGACTTTATAGCCTAGCGTTTCGTCATCGTTTTCTGGCAATTCAATCCCTTCAGCCACAGTTACACCGTCATGAGTAACCGTTGGACCACCAAAACCCTTCGCAATCACAACATTGCGACCCTTTGGACCGTAAGTTACCTTAACTGCGTCGTATAGCGATTTAGCACCGCCAAGCACGCGATTTCGCGCATCGTCATCATAAAAAACTTTTTTTGCCATAATTAAACTCCCCTTTTTATCCAACAACCGTTGCTAAAATATCTTCTTCGCGAACAACCAAATATTCTGTGCCGTCAATTTTCAAATCCGTAGTCGAATATTCCTTATAGACAATTCGATCACCGACTTTGACGTTCTTCACGTCACCGCCAACTGCTTTAACTTCCGCAACTACTGGCTTTTCTTTAGCGTTATCAGGCAAGTAAATTCCGCTCGCTGTCTGAGTCTTTGCTTCTTCACGCACCGCTACAACACGGTCGCCAAGAGGCTTAATAGGTGTACTCACGTTATCCTCCATTTCGTTAATAACGTATCTATTGTAACGCACCAATTTAGCACTCGTCAAGTGTGAGTGCTAATTATCTAGATGTTATTCAGTATTACATGAGTAGTAGCTCAGGGAAATTATCATCACCATCCGATGCAGAAATTCTTCCCGTAGAAACATCATTCTTAATAGCAACTTTCCCCATTGCAATAACAGTTCTGGTATTTTTACTCTTTACGACATCAATAGAAGCAGGTAAAAAGATAGCTTCCTCTTTATTAGGAACAACACCTTTTCTTTTTGCAATATCATTACCATCAAGATTCTTCTCAATTATTATTGGAAATTCTGAACCAAACGGATTAGTACGCAATGCAGCATCAAGCTCCTGAAGATTAGCTGGCTTAATAACTTTATAAGCTTCCATACTCTACCTAGACTGCTCTTCTCGGCGTTCTTTGAGCTTTTCTACGCCTTTCAATAGCAACTATTTCCTTAATTTTTTTCTCATAGTAAAGACATTTACTCTTGATAATTTTG
>CALHQU010000075.1 GCA_938038145.1 uncultured Candidatus Saccharibacteria bacterium | reverse complement strand
ATAGATTTTAAAACTAAATTGCCAGGGCAAGACATAGATAGTTGGCTTCGGCTAAACAATATACACGATGATACTGATATTATCTTGCTAGACGGTCTAGACGAGTCGCCAAATCGGGATATTATAGAGACAATCAGGGGTATGATCTATCATATCAATGGACATCCAAAATGTAGGTATGTAATATCAAGTCGTATACATTATTTTAGCAAATACCAAAATATATTTAGAGGAATTCCAGATGCACACTATCTGTTCATTAACCCGCTTAAATTTCATGAAGCAGAAAAATTTTTAGAGCAGATTGGTGTTGAAGAAGGTTCTATCAGGAAATTATTTAACAGCTTGCCACGTGGAAGCACAGGTGATAGTTCAATTCTACAAAACCCCCGCTATCTTGAAATTATTGCCAAGAAATTAGAGGACGAGAATTTTAATGCGGAGGATCTTAATAGACCGATGTTGTTTGCTTCACTTGTAAGTAAACAGCTTCTTGGTGAGGACGAGAAGTCAGGGCGTCAATTGGCAGAACTAAAGCAGCGTTTTTTGGAGCATATCGCACTTACTATGAAGATCGCTCAAGTTACTGAAATATCGACTGATGATTTTATTACTTTTATTGACAGGGCTTCATCGGATGTAAAATTATTACTAGGAAATACAGACATAGAAGATATATATGAGCACTCTTTACTCACTAAGAATGTAGAAGGAAGGATATATTTTACTAATGCAGAAATTCAAGAATACCTTGCGGCAAAATATATAGCTCGGATGGCGAATCCAATTCGAAAAGCATTTACGCTGGCCTTTGATAGTCAAACTCGTCGACTTATACCGTCTTGGCGTAACACACTGTCATATCTAGTTGATGAGATGCCAGAGATGGCACGTCTTATTATTGATCTGCAGTCGGAAGACGCAACTTTAAACGATGATATGGAATTATTAGTCGCAGGAGTAAATGCGGTATGTATGACTAGTTCTGATAAGGAATACATATTTGACCGCATATGGAGTCAACATAAGAGGCAGTCTACATTTATTGATCGTGAGGTTTTATTTAAATTAGCCCGCTACGCTAGCTCAGGTCAAATAGAGTCAGTATTAGAGTTTGTTATCTCAAAGCGCAACACAAAAGCTAACCATGTCATGTTGTTAAATGCCATTGTATTTTGCGGCGAAGCATTGCTTCTTAATAGATATAATAAAGAAGATAATCGGCGGCTTGTTGAAAGATTATTAACGATAGCTTGTAGGACGGTTAAAAACAATAATCATGATTTACAGTATAATGCCATACACTCCCTAATGGCAACTAATGACAAGTCAGTGTTAAATAGGTTACTATCATCCGCACGCCGAAACCATACTGCTATATTTGACGCCATACAATCTTTTGCTTACAAAACAGACAGGAACAGTGAAGCGGCTATAGATATATACATTGAAGGAATGAAGCGCGAAGTCATCAGCTCGCGATTTTATATTGAGAAATTGGATAAGCCAGAGTCTATCGGTTACTTTTTGCAAAAGCTAGCGATTGATGAAAATCTTGTGTTATCCGTAATCAACCGCGATAAGTTGGTACTTAACGGTAAGAGTAAGTTCCTAGTGAGTATTGATAAGTTGTGGCGTGATGACTGGCTGTCCATTTTGAAACAATTTATATACTTGTCCCTTAAGGCCGAACACGGTTATTATGCCGAACGTTCAGAGTTTGTACAAAAGATTATTAATTTAATTTCTCAAAAAGACTCATCATATTTCGATGAAATGCTTGAATATTCACTTCATAGTGGTAAAGATGGTGATACTTTTTTGTATCGCATGCGTTCATCTCTTGCACAAGAGATGACCATTGATGCGGTTGATAAGATAGTTAGGCTGATGGCGGAGAGTAACCAAAGGTGGCTATTGTGGCATTTATTAACGGGAGTTATTAGTTCTGATAATCCTAATAAAGTGGCTATTGAGAAGCGTGCTCGCACGCTATTACCAAACGAGTTTAAACAGTTTGATGCTGAAATGAGGCGAATGCAGAGGCAGGATAAATTAAACCAGCCAACGGTTAAATTTAATACGATCTATAAGCAGATTTGTAATGATTTAAA
>CALHQU010000074.1 GCA_938038145.1 uncultured Candidatus Saccharibacteria bacterium | reverse complement strand
TCTTAGTTTTAAATATGAGGAGGATATAAACAACGCTTTTAAGATTGAATTTGACCCGTACCTTAGCATTATTATTGGAGGGAACGGATCCGGCAAGTCAACAGCCTTAGAGGCTATGAATTTTGTATTCACAAGAGTTCTATTTAAATATTGTGAGGTTAGAGATTATAATTCTTTGTTGCCAGGTGAAGCTCGAAGAAGTTCCCTCGTAATAGATGATCGATCTAGTCATATTTCAGGTCTTCGGCTCCAGCCTAATTGGAATTCGGAATCGAAACCACAGAGAATAAGAATATCATTTACACTTGATGATATTGATAACGCTAACATGAGCCATATAGCAAATAATTACACTCATATAAAAAATATATTTGAGGAGTATTCTTATATAAAATTTCCCATAGATTTTAGGCCTATAAATGGCGATATAAAAATTGTTATAGATATTATCTTTAATTATGAAAAAAGCACATATAATGTAGAATATACTGATTCCACGCCGGATTCCGTACAATTTTATCTAGAATACTACCAGGCTATCAACGAAGCTATAGCGATACATAATAATAAACACGCCGACCGCGTAAAGCCTCTTGGAAGTACATTTTCTATGTTGTCTGCTTTTCGTAATTATAATACCTTCTCTCTACAAACCTCTTTGCAGTCCAATCCAGTAAGTCAATTGCGAGAAATTAGGCGCGATTCTTCTTATCGTAGTAATCATGATCAATCTGGTAGTGAGCCAGCTATATTCAATATTGTAAAGCTCAAGCTTGGTGAGGAATATCTTAATTTTTTAAAAGGCAAAAAGGATATTGATGAAGCTGGGAGAGTTGTAAATAGTTCGAAGATGGTTAATCGTATAAATAATGCGCTTAAATTATTCAATTTAGAATTGCATATAGAGCTCACAGAGTTAAGAACTTGGTCATACGAATTTAGATTTTACGATACAAAAAATGAGCGGGATCTAGGAGACATTAACAGTCTTAGTGCTGGACAAAAATCGATTATGCACTTAATATTTGAGGCGTACGGTCGGGACGATGTAAATGGTGGTCTTATTATTATCGATGAGCCGGAGATTCATTTACATTACCAATTTCAATTTGAATATCTTAAGATACTCGAGAAACTAGCGGAAGAGCAGCGCATACAGTACGTTATCGTAACTCATTCGGAAGGATTTATAAGCAACAAGACAATAGAGCATGTTAAGCGATTTTCACTGGACGAAGGGCGTAATTCTGTGGTGTGCGCTCCTGATATTAGGGAAGATCAAAAAAAGCTGATAGAAATCCTAAACAATACTTGGGCAGCTCGAGTACTATTTCTAGATAGAGTATTGCTGGTTGAAGGTCAGGATGATGAATATTTCTTCAGAGCTGCCATAAAGAAACTACAACCAGATCTCAGTCGGAATATTACTGTATATGGGGTACGTGGAAAAGACAGTATATCCTCATTTAAGTCCTTCTTTGAATCTTTCGGGCTAAAGGTGTATGTCATTAAAGACTTAGATGCTACAGGGAGAGATTTTTATAATTCTACCGTGTCATTCAAATATGATAAACGGACAAAACAGGCGGGGCTTGATAAACGTAAAATCGACAAATATAGAAACGAGCATCCTGATCTAGACCAGCAAATAGAGTCAAAATATTCATCCGACGAGTTTTATCTAAAGAAAGGAGCCATCGAACAGTATACTGGAAAGGAAAAAGGAATTGATCATGTAATTGATTTTTGCGAAAATGAGATGGATAATTTTCTAAACAGCGATGACGAGAAAGCAAAAGAAATTTGTAAAATTATAGAGATTATTTCAAAATAGAATAACTTTCGGTTAAACGAGATATTTGAATATTTATATGATGGTTTAATTATAGCAAGAAAGGCAAATAATTTTATGACCACACACCAATTAAAATTGGCGACTGAGCCGTTTAACGCTATTATTTCTGGCAATAAGACTATCGAGTCGCGACTATATGACGCCAAACGACAGAAAATCCAGATCGGGGATCGGATTATTTTTACAAATAGAGATAATTCCGAGCAAACTGTTACCGCTGAGGTTGTTGGTTTGCTTAGATGCGCGACATTTCGTGACTTATTTTCTCACAATAATCCGCGAAAGTTCGGCGGTGATAATGTCGAATGGTTAGAAAATCAAATTTCTGAATTTTATTCTCTCAGCGACCAGCTGGAAAATGGCGTGATAGGTATCGAATTTGAAATATTTTAATGATATAATAACGACCATCTTATCAGGCTACGTCAAAAATCGTAGCCATTACAGGAAGGTGTACTATGACTGAAGTGCTGGTCAATGACATCATCGTACGCCCGGCAAGGGCGGACGATTTCGATTTCGTCGCGGATCTTATGATCCGGGCGCTCACACCGTTTTATGACGGCGACCACTACGCACACGCACGGCGTATCTTTGATGCGCACATGGCAGGCGGTGTTGACCACGTCGGCCAGTTCTCGGTCGGACAGCACATGTTCATCGCCGAGAGTGATGGACAACCCGTGGGTGTTATTCATGTTGTCAACAAGAAACAGGGGACTGTCAAGATCAGCCCTCTCATTGTTGACACGGCATACCGAGGAAAGATGGGCGTCGGAAGCGTGTTGCTCAAGCACGCTGAAGATTTCGCCCGAAGCCATGGTGCTCGGCAGATCTACTGCACTGTGGCAGAACCGAACAAAAAGGCGCTGGAATTCTTCCTCCGGAAGGGTTTTCTCGTCACTGGCACGGCTCGCAACCACTACAAGATGGGGGTCGATGAGCACATGCTGTACAAGCAGCTCGTTGACGAGGCGGGGTTCGACTCGCTGAATATCTCTGTGGTTTCGTTTAACGAGAGTCAGCACGCCGACAGCGCGCGAGCTCTCATACTGTCGCAGACGAGTGACGACTTCGAAGGGGTGGACGACAGTTGGGTTGACGCCCTTTTCGCTGGCTACCGTCGTATGAAATATGGCGACGTTAACGTCAAGTTCAAGATCATCTTTGTCGCTGAGTGCAACGGTCAGGTTGTTGGTGTCGCTGGTGCGACCCCGAAGAAGGGTCAGCCTATCAAGTTGATGCCTCTCGTGGCGAAGTCGGAAGCAGCTTTTGAGGCGCTCATTATCGACCTTCAAGGTTTGTTGGAGGATTACGGTCGCAAGCTGTACATCCATCTCGTCCCTGAGCCATGGCAGGTCGTCTGTCTCCAGCGTCACGGCTGGAGCCTGGAGGGCGTGTTCCCGGGAGGGTATGCGCCTGCCAGCGTCGTTCAGCAGTGGGGAATCAGTCTCAACAAGGAAGGAGTGCCTATGCGTAAGATGCGCATCAAGCGTCCATACTACGACGCAATCATGTCCGGCAAGAAGACTCTCGAGGTGAGAGTCGGCTATAACAGCATCAAGCGACTGAAGGCTGGTGAGCTGCTACAGCTCGAGACCGGTCACACATCGGGCGTGGTACGGATCAAGTCGATACGTATTTACCGTAGCTTCGCCGACATGCTGGCGGCTGAGCCGTGGCAGCAAATCGTGCCGCAGGCAGAGAGCGAGAGGGAGGCTCTCCGTCTCCTTCGTAAGATCTACCCTGGCCACAAGGAGAATCTTGGTGTTCACGTCATCGAGGTTCAAAAGTAGGACAACGAGAGAGGTGCGCATCCTCTAGGCTGGAGAAATCAATCTGAATAAATGCGAGAAGACTTATACTAACGGTACGCCAGAATGGGTTGATCTGGATAAGATTGACGATATAAACTTTCGCCACAGCGTGGAGCTAAAAACAATTTTACAGGCGTATATTTCGCTAGAGGAGATCAAGAGGGTATCATAAGGCTTACTATAGGAGTAGTAAGAATGTTGGGAAGATTTATCTTAGTAAAAAAAGAGCGTGCGAAGTCTGCGCATAATATGGGGAAATATGTCGGACAGATCAAGTCTCGGATAAATGCTTTAAATAATCAATAACATCTATATAATAAGGATTTGCGTTCTCTGGAATATTAGCATCTAATAATTCCGATAACGTCATCCAACGGTATTTTTTATGTTCCCAGCTCAATTTAACAGAAATGTCAGCCTCAGTCTTATCTATGACTATCTCAAAAAGTACATGTTTTGTGTTTTTGTACTGCTTAACAAATAGCTTTTTTAAATCATTTGGATATATACATATGCCAGTTTCTTCCTGTACTTCTCGCGCGGTCGCCATCCTGGAGGTTTCTTCAGATTCTACTTCTCCTCCAGGAAGATCAAGGTGTCCAGGGAAATTAGGGTGTGTATCTCCCCTGTAGAGCAGTAGATATTTGCCAATTTTATCTTTAATAAGCGCTTTTGATACTACTTTAACCATATTTCAATTGTAATGGAGGGGCAATATTTGATCAATGTGATGTACTGTGAATAATGAAAAGCGCCAAAAAATCAACTTGGAGAGGAAGTCACTTTTACGAATCGAGAAAACACCAGTCAGACAGTCACTGTAAGAATGGTTGGTTTATTGCGTTACCAAACCCTTTATGACCTTTTCATTCATAATAATCCTGCAAAATTTGGCGGCGTTAATATTTCCTCTTCAGAATCTTTTCTTTGCTAGAAAATCGGCTAGAGCTAATAATCCAGGATTATTGTCGTCTTTACTTGTTTTAGGATTGCGTTCATATTTGCGATGTTTATAGTTTTTGCTAGGTCATTTCTGGTTAATGGCGTAGCGGTTTGTTGATAAAAATATATGGGCACTGAAATATAAAATGGGTCAGACGTGAAAGCTTCGGCAAGGTTTCTTAGGTCGGTTGCGTGCGAGGATATGTTAAAGCTTTGTAAATATGTCTGTATAGTTTCACTTGAGCTCAGTCGAGCAAGGTCTGTATTTTTTACGGTGTAGGTTTGGCTGGTGTAATTTCCGTCATAGTACGCTATAAACTGTCCGGGGCTGGATGAGTAGGATGAGATTTTATCGAAACAAATGCCGCGCACTAGTTCTAAAAGTATCGGGTATGTGCAGAAAAATGCGGCAGTCAATTCATCGCTGGCGTCAGCAATTTCTATATCAATCTTAACGTCTGTAAAATCCTTCGGACTATGGCTGATTTTAAGAGGAGAAATCTTAGATTTTGGGTGTGAATTGCTGGGAGTGGTTTTTTGACTATCGATAAAATATTTTTGACAAAGAGCGAGCTGTTCTTGTAATAGCGTCATGTCTGCTATATCAATGTTGGATTGCATCTCGGCTTCTATGTGTGAGATGGACTGTTGAATAAGAGACTCTTCAAAAGGTGTAATATCGTTGATGATTTCTTCAAATAATGTATTAGACTCGCTTGTGAATAGTGCGGACGTAAAAAATACGCTTGATTCGCTAGTCGTGCCATCCAATTCTCCAACGAAAGCCCGGTTACCGCCAATTTTTTCCGATTCCTTTAAGAATCGCCTAATAATCAGATGCTCAAACAAGTGGCACGTGTCGTGGTCTGCTGGTAAAGAATATGCTGAATGCAAGTTGTGGATCATGAGTTTATTATATCAGTATGGAAATTAGCCTAAATCTTATAAGCTTGGTGGCGTGTTCATACGAAGAAAAGCTTTATTCATCATAGTCAAACAAGCTTCCAGCTCCCGCTGCTTTATATAAAGCATCTATCGCTAAGAGTATATCATTCTGAAGTGCTGGTTGGTTGTCAATATTCTTATCATAAAAATCCCGCAATGACTTCGGATAGTGTTCGTCGGGCGCGTCGTACAGGAACGTATCCTGCAGTAGTTTCTTCTGTTCGGGCGAAATATCATTAAAAAACTCTGGATGAAAATCATAAAACCATTCTAGGCGGGTCTGTAATTCTAGATATCTATCGTAGTTCATAGCTATATTATAATTCAGGGAATGACCCCTCTCCAAGTCTGAAGAGAGGAGTGTCTTTGAGGATTATCTCCCGCTTATTCAAGGACGGCTGTATTTTGCCCTAGAGTAATTTTCACCTTTGTTATTTATAGTTTTCTAAGGTCGATTACTTGCTGGTAAGATGATATAATTATATTAGTATGAAAGTTAGCTTAAATCTTATAAAACAATTGATTAATTTTGAGTTGCCGCCAGTTGGTGAGCTGGTGTCGCGTGTCAATCAGCAACTTGGTGGTGTCGAGGAAGTGATTGACCTGAAGGCCAAATATGGTGGCGCGCGCATTGTGCGGGTTGTTGAGTGTGAAAAGCACCCGAATGCGGATCGTTTGAGTGTAGCTAAAATTGACGATGGTGGTGTAGCGGACGTTCCAAGGGATGACAATGGTTATGTGCAAGTGGTTTGCGGTGCGCCGAATGTTCATGCTGATATGTGGGCAATTTGGTTGTCGCCAAAAAGCACCGTTCCAGCAAGTTTTGATGACGCCGAGCCGTTCGTGCTGGATGCGCGACCGCTGCGTGGAATCTTAAGTCAGGGTATGCTGGCGGCGGCTGACGAGTTGGCGATTGGTACGGATCATGAGGGAATTATCGAGATCAATGAGCGTGATATTCCGGCTGGCGTTACACTTCAGGCTGGCGCAAGTTTTGCGGAAGTGTTTGGGCTGGATGATTACGTGCTGGAAATTGAGAATAAGATGTTTACGCACAGGCCGGATTGTTTTGGGCAACTCGGCGTGGCGCGCGAAATTGCTGGGATTTTTCATCAGCAGTTTAATAGTCCTGACTGGTATAATGCTATTCAAGAATTTGCAGATAGCGGTGGCTTAGAGCTTGAAGTGTTTAATGAAGCCAATGAGCTTGCGCCCGCATTCTCTGTGATTGCTATGAAAAATGTAGATATTCATCCAAGCCCGTTGTGGCTGCAATGTCAATTAGTCGCAATGGGCGGCAAGCCAATTAACAATATCGTTGACGCGACAAACTACGTGATGTTTATGACGGCGCAGCCGACTCACGCTTATGATTATGACAAGTTGCGTGGACATAAACTCGGCGTGCGAATGGCGCGCGATGGTGAGAAAGTTGGTTTGCTTAACGGCAAGGAATATGAATTGACGGCTGACGATATTGTGATCGCTGATGGCGAAGGTGTGATTGGGTTAGCGGGAATTATGGGCGGCGTTGATACGGAAGTTTCGGCTGAAACGAAGAATATTGTCCTTGAATGTGCCAATTTTGACATGTACGCGCTACGTCGCACAGCTATGCGTCACGGAATTTTCACTGACGCTCTGACTAGGTTTAATAAGGGGCAATCGCCAGCACAAATTGACCCTGTCTTGAAATGGTTAATTGGTATGGTTGGTGGTGGGCAAGCTAGTCCTATGCTATTTAAGAATCATTCTTCATTGCGACAAGTGTTGGTCGATGGTAAGCACTGGCACGGTGGATTGTTGATTCCTAAAAGGTTTGTCGAAGAACGTCTGGGTATTGACTTTGCCGAGAATGAGATTGAGGCACTACTAAAGAATGTTGAATTTATCGTTGACGATGGTAATAAATATGGCGAAGCTGGCGTGATGGTTTACAGTCCATTTTGGCGAACAGATATTGAGCTTCCTGAGGATATTGTTGAGGAAGTTGGGCGATTATATGACTTTGATAGATTGCCGCGTCATTTGCCAGAGCGAAGCATCAAGCCTGCGCCGAAGAATGAGCGTCGCGAATTGAAGCAGAAGATTCGCCAAAGTTTGTCGCGAGCTGGAGCAAACGAAGTTTTGACATATAGCTTTGTTCATGAACGCGTTTTGAAAAATTCCGACCAAGATCCTGGCCGTGCGTATCGCTTGAGTAATGCGCTTAGTCCAGACTTGCAATATTACCGAATTAGCATTTTGCCGAGTTTGCTGGATAAAGTTCACGCCAATATAAAATCTGGGCATGACGAATTTATGTTGTTTGAAATTGGCAAAATCCACGATAAGAAATTAGGATTTAACGATGAGAATTTGCCGATTGAAAAGACTTTCATTGACGGAGTTTATGCGAATAAAAAACCTCAAGCTGGCGCGCCGTTTTACAAGGTGAGGAAAATTGCTGAAAGGCTGATGAAGGATTTGAGCATTGAGGTTGATTTTGTGAAGATTGCGGAATCTGACAGCGACGTTCCAGCGCCGTTTGATGCGAAACGCAGCGCTTGGATCGTGGCGAAGAATGGTGACAATTTGGGAATTGTTGGCGAGCTTGTCCAGTCTGCTCGACGCAACTTCAAATTGCCAGATTATACGGCAGCGTTTTCTATTGACATTGAAAAATTGCAGGAAAATCTGAGTAAAAATCAGGACTATAATTACCAGCCGTTAAGTCGTTTCCCATCGACTGCCAGAGATATTTCATTGAAAATGGATTCTAATGTTGATTACGTGAAGGTTTATGCTTGCGCTGAAGAAGTTGCGAAAAAACACGGTGAGCTACAAATTAGTATAACGCCAATTGCGATATATCAGCCAAAAAATGACGATTCGACAAAAACTGTAACTTTGAATGTAAAGTTTACGAGCGCCGAGCGGACGCTGGAAGATAGAGATATTGCGCCGATTATTGAGGAGATCGCCGCGATGGCTGCGGAAGAATTTGATGCCGCTCAGGTTTAACGTGATTTGTTGCGCTTGATAAAAATTGCTATAATTGAAAGGTAAATAAAGGAGGAATATGGCAACTACAAAAGGCCAGAGAATAGGTATTTGGGTTATTGCCGGCATGATGTTTTTGGGGACCGTTGGCGGATTTGTCGCTATGATGGTGGCGCCTGGAAATGAAGCCAAAGACCAAGCCGCGTTTAAGAAAGCTCAGGATGAATATACCAAGGCTACTGACGAGCGAAAAAAGAAAGTAGAGGCTCAGGCTAATGAATTGAGTCAAAAATATTACGGCAAGTTTTCTGAGTTCAGCTCGCGAGTTGGCGCGTTTGAAGCTAGTGGAGTCAAAGAGCTTGTTAAGGAAGATTTGGTTGAAGGCGAAGGTGCTGAGGTTAAGGATGACACCAAGCTGGCAGTTTACTATATTGGCTGGAATGCCAAGGGCGAGATTTTTGATCAATCAATTGCCGACGGTAAACTGAAAGCTCCGCTAAATATGGATGGTCCAGCAAATACTGCAGTCATTCAAGGCTGGAAAGAGGGTTTGATTGGTATGAAAATTGGCGGTGTGCGCGAACTAACAATTCCAGCCAACAAGGCTTATGGCGACAAAGCTCAGGGCGATAAAATTCCTGCAAATTCTCCGCTTAAGTTTGTGGTGATGGCTATTGAAAAGCCGGCTGATATTCCAGAGCCGGAAATGCCAGAAGTGATGAAGCAATATTATCGATCGCGAGGTTTCAATGTCTAAAGATGTTATTATTGTTGGCGCTGGTCCAAGCGCGTTAACGGCGGCGATTTACTTGTCGCGCGAAGATGTCGACACGACGTTATATGAGCGTGGCGTGGTTGGCGGAATGGCGGCGATTACTGATCAAATTGATAATTATCCTGGATTTGCTGAAGGTGTTACGGGAATGAAGTTGGCGTCTGAATTGCAACAACAGGCGGAGCGATTCGGCGCGAAGATTGAGTATGGCGACGTAATGGAATTGAAGCAAGTTGACGGCGAGTTGGAACTGACGATTGACGGTCAATCTGTCCACGCGAAGTCAGTTTTGCTAGCTACTGGCTCGAATCATCGCAAATTAGGCGTTCCGGGCGAAGACGAATTATATGGTCGAGGCGTGCATTACTGTGCGACTTGCGACGGCGCGTTTTATCGCGATAAGAATCTAATCGTTGTCGGTGGCGGAAACTCAGCGGTGCAAGAAGCGATATTTTTGACGCGATACGCTAGTCATATTGATCTATTGGTTCGCAGCAAATTGCGCGCTAGTGATATTTTGCAAAAAGATTTGCAGAAGTATGTCGATGATGGAAAAATTACCGTTCACATCGGTGCAACGACTGATGAAATTATTGTCAAGGACGATAAGTTTTACGGCGTTAAATCGACCCAAAACGGCGAGCAGAAAGAATTTACCGCTGACGGATTGTTTGTGTTTATTGGGCTAATTCCGAACACACAATTCCTAGCAAATTCGGACGTTGAGTTGGATTTGGGCGGACACATCATTACCGACGAACACCTGCACACTAATATTCCTGGCGTTTTTGCTTCTGGCGATGTACGCTCGGGGGCAACTATGCAAATCGCTTCGGCGGTTGGTGAAGGTGCGGTGGCAGCGCTGCAGATTCGTGAATATTTACAAGAAAAAGCCAGAGAGGAGTAAAAAATGGCAGATTTTAATCAAATTTTAACACCTGGTGATGTCGAAAACGGCATCGTAAATGTAGTTGTTGAGATTCCACAGGGATCAAGTCATAAGATCGAGTGGAACCGCGAGCTTGCAGTGATGCAGTTGGATCGTGTTGAGCCAGCTATTTTTGCAAAGCCAACAAACTACGGTTTCATTCCACAAACTTTGGATGAAGATGGCGACGAATTGGACGCGCTAATTATCACCGACGAACCGCTGACGACCGGTATTTTTATGGAAGCAAAAGTTATCGGTGTGTTGGAATTCGTTGACGATAATGAAGTTGACGACAAGGTTATCGTTGTGCCAGCCGACGACCGAAACACCGGCAACGCAATCAACTCACTAGAAGATCTACCTTCACAATTGTTGAAGCAAATCGAGCACCATTTCAATCACTACAAGGATTTGAAGAAGCCTGGCTCAACTGTAGTTAAGGGCTTCGGCGACGTAGAAAGAGCAAAGCAGATTATCCGCGAGTCGATTACCCGTTGGAACGAAAAATAAATCACGTTTGATTATTGATTAAAATCGAGAGACTGGCGAGCGTTACTTGTGTCGGAAGAACGAGGAAACGCCGCCAGTTAATTGTTGTAAGATGCCGTTTGAGTGGGATAATTGTAAGCGTAATTTATCTTTGGCGTGTGGCGTAATTATGACGTCCCGCCAATCTGGTTTTGGACGAGCGGATTTGCTTGTTAAGACTTCAATTGTGTCGCCGTGCTGTAATTTGTAATTGAATGGCTTCATTACGCCATTGATCTTAAATCCACTTGCGCGCGCCGCAATGTCGGAGTGAATTCGGTAGGCGTAATCCAATGGAAATGCTCCGCGAGGTAAATCATAAATGTCGCCCTTTGGAGAATATACGAAAATTCTATCAGAAAACAGCTTCATTCGGAATTTGTTGGAATCGAATCGCTTTCCTTCGCTAATTAAAGCGGCTGCTTCTTGAAGTTCGCGAATCCATGACAAATCGGCTGGCATAGTTCCGATTTTTCCTTTTTTATAGGCGTCGGTCAATTTTTGCTCATTGTAATGGAAGCTGGCGGCCAAACCACGCTCGGCGTATTCGTGCATTTCTTTGGTTCGAATCTGGAATTCGACAATTTGCCCACTTGGCGTTTGCACGGTCGTGTGCAGGCTTTGATAGCCATTCGGCTTTGGATTGGCAACGTAATCTTTTATTCGTTCATACATCGGCTGATACATATCGTGTAAAATCCCCAGAACCAAATATCCAGTCGATAAATCGTCGACAATTATCCTCAGGGCAATCAAATCGTAAATCTTATCAATATCGCCAACTTTGTCCAATTTCTTAAACAAGCTATAAACGCTCTTAACGCGTCCGTCCATCTGAAAAACTAGCTTTTCCGCCTTCAGTCGCGCTTCAACTTCGCGGCGAACGTGATCCAGTTTTCGTTGCGATTTTTTCAATCGACTGTCCATCAAATTTTTGGTTTCCTGAAAAGCTTTCGGCATCAAATATCTAAAGCTCAGCTCCTCCAATTGAACGCGAACTCGTCCCATATTTAAGCGGTCGGCCAGCGGCGCAAAAACCTCGATTGTCTCTCTGGCAATTTTTTTCTGCTTTTCTGGCGTCATAAATTGCAAGGTTCGCATATTGTGTAGGCGGTCGGCTAGCTTGATAATTATCACGCGCACATCTTCGCCCACGGCAATCATCAACTTGGTCAAATTATCCTTCGTGTGTGGCAAATAACTATCCAAATTTCGCATCCCGGCGCGAGCTTGTGAAACTTTAGTTACGCCATCTACCAGAAACGCCACATCGCGTCCAAACAAACTCTCCAAATCGTCCAAAGTCGCGTCGGTATCTTCAACGGTGTCGTGCAGAACTCCCGCCACGACCGTATCAATATCCATGCCCCATTCAATCAGAATTCCCGCCACTGCCAATGGGTGATTGATGTAGGGTTCGCCACTTTTGCGCTTTTGCCTAGCGTGCTTTTCCGTGGCGTAATCGATTGCGCTCGCCAAAACCAATACTGGCACTTCGTCGTATTTTTGTTCAGCGATTGATAATAACTCTTCGCGCGTCATATTTATATTATACAACTTTGTAGTATAATTAAGAAAAGCTAAAGCGAAAATATCTAACAGGGAGGGCGATATGGCTGTAACGAGAATAGCAATTAACGGCTTCGGGCGAATCGGGCGCAATGCGTTTAAGATTGCTAACGAGC
>CALHQU010000073.1 GCA_938038145.1 uncultured Candidatus Saccharibacteria bacterium | reverse complement strand
AGCTCAGCCTCTTCCATGTAGTGGGTGGTCAGGACGACGGTCACACCCTCGTCTCGAATCTGCTGGATCAGCTCCCACATATTTCGCCTGGCTTGCGGATCAAGCCCGGTGGTTGGCTCGTCGAGAAAGAGAACCTTGGGGTGATTGACTAGAGTGGAAGCGATGGCGAAACGTTGTTTCTGGCCGCCCGACAACTCCTCTACGTAGCTATCTGCTTTTTCGGTTAGCTGTACTTTACTCAGTAAGGCGTCGGTATCTACTTCGGTGCCGTAGAGACTACCAAACATCTTGAGCTGCTCTCTTAAGCTTAGTTTGTTATAAAAGGCAGTTGATTGGAGCTGGATACCGATGATGCCCTTGACTTTCATAGGCTTTTTACTGACGTCGAGACCGTCGACTATTGCCTTGCCGCCGTCAATCTGACGGAGCGTCTCAATCATCTCTAGTGTAGTGGTCTTGCCGGCGCCATTCGGGCCGAGCAGACCGAAGATCTCACCTGGATACACTTCGAAAGAGATACCATTGAGGGCTCGTTTCTTGCCGTAGCGCTTGACGAAATGAGATACGGTGATGATTGGCTGCTTCTTAGTCATAATAATTTACTGCGGTATATAATAGCACAGTTTGCTGACGATGCTATATACTAGCGTCATGAAGATTAAGGACAAGCTTAAAGCTGACCGACCCAGGGAAAAGCTGGCTCGCTATGGCGCTGAGCGATTAAGCGACCTGGAGCTGCTGATGGCGATCATTGGCAGCGGTAACGCTCAGGCGGATGTCGGCGTGATCGCCCGCCGGGTGCTTAGATTACTGCGAGAGAAGGACGGCGAGCTGGCATATGGTGACCTGCGCAGCGTAGTTGGCTTGGGCGAAGCGAAGATCCCGGTGATACTAGCCAGTCTAGAGCTGGCTAAGCGATATCTGGTCGATAGCGATCGACCGGTAGTTGATTCGCCGGAAAAGGCAGTGGCTCTACTAGCGAATATTCGTGACAAGAAGCAGGAACATTTCGTCTGTCTGACTCTCGACGGGGCGAACCGCCTGATCGCTCAGCGGGTGGTAACCATCGGCACGCTGACCGCCAGCCTGGTACATCCACGAGAAGTCTTCGCTGATGCTATTACTGACCGTGCCGCCGGTGTTATTGTGGCGCATAATCATCCGAGCGGGAGCTTGGAGATCAGCCAGGCTGACCGAGACGTCACTGACAGGCTGACGGAAGCCGGCAAGCTTCTAGGGATCACACTAATCGACCACATCGTCGTAACTAAAGATAGTTTTCAAAGCATAATTTAATCTTATCGACACAAGCTTCTGTCAAGCATAGTATAATACCCTCATGACATCGGGGGATGATCTTAAAGAGCAAGAACGCACTAATCTTCATAATACTATTTGGAAGATTGCCAATGAATTGCGTGGATCGGTTGATGGCTGGGACTTTAAGGCGTATGTACTAGGTTTCTTATTCTACCGATTTATATCAGAGAACCTGACGAATTATAACTACATTAATGTCAACAAAATATACTAGATTGTTGACATGTCAGTCGGAGATGTCAACAAAATGAGTCAAAGTGATCGTTTAGTCTAGCGACACGATGGCAATATCGTTATTTATACTGACGATAACGGTAAACTCCAAGTAAATGTTTGGTCTCGGGGTGAGACAGTTCGGCTGATGCAGATGCAAATGGCGGAGCCATACCAATCAAGAAAAGTCAATGTTAGCGAGCATATTAAGAATATCTTTAAGGAGAGCGAGCTTGATCTTGTGGCAACTGTTCGGAAATTCCGAATAGTTGTCTCTGACGTCAAGAACCATGAAGTAAATTGTTATAATATCTACATGATCATCTCACTTAGCTACCGTATCAAGCCGAGTATAGCTATATATCCGGGTGACTGATCATTTGTAAGAATATATCTCATGGTAGATTAAAAGGGGGTAATAATGGAAAGCGTAGTACCTATATTCATAGCCATAGTGGGAGGTCTTCTCATTGAGGTATTTTTTCAGCTAGTTAAATACGATGATTCTCTTAATAGTAGTAGTCCGATACTAAACACGTCTGCGTCTAACTACCTATCGGTTCGGCAGCTTGCAAGCTGTGGGCATAGGAAGTGGCTTAACTATTTTTTATTTCGAACACTTCCGGTGGCTATCATATCTCTCCTGGTGGTATCTGTAGAGCAACGCTATTGCAAGGTGAATGAGCCGTGTGTTTATGCAATTATATCAACAATAATTTCACTAGTTTTTAGAGATTTTCTGGAGTTATTCAAAAAGAAGAAATTTATTGGAGAGAAGCTAGTTCATATTGTTAATATTTTGTTTGCAATATGTGTAGGGGCTCTCGTAGGAATCATAAGCAACAATGCTGATGTGTCAATTATTGCACCAAGTAGCATCAATAGCTTGTTAGATAACTTATGGTCGAGCATGATTGTAGCCATGCTTGTTCTTCTGTATTTTCGTATGACTAATATGGGCGGTGACTACAATGCTACGGAAGATGAAAATAATATCATTTTCACTAACTATGTCGTTAGGACGTTTGGCGATATCTATAATAATTATCATGAATATATAGATTCGTATTGTAAAAATGAAGTGTGCAACAAACTTCTTCTATATTCTATATTGGTATACGAAGATATGAATAGACCTCGAGTAATCCGAAGAATAGAAAATACTATCGTTGCACTATTCGGATGTGAACTTACGGTTGGTGTGGCACAAGTAAAATCTAAGAAGCCTCTCACCGACATTGAGAGCATCAAGATTGCCATCGAAATATTGAAAAATACCGACGGTTGTAATACGTATGATGTCGAGGAGGTGAAGAATGCTGTCAGGGTATATAATTCAGGGGAAGCCTATGCTGAAGCGGTAATTGAAGTTGTACCGGTTGTTCGTAAATGTCTAGATCTTGAAGCCAAGGAGAAGAGTACTGGATGGCCAAGATATTGATGATGTGATATCACCGTGAGAGACGTGAAACAAGTGAATTGTATTATACTATGAAAGTTTTCGTTTTTCTTAAGCCTAATTCTCGTCACCGTGAAGAGGTGGTAGCGAATGATGATGGCTCGCTGGTCGTCTACACTAAGGCGCCGGCCATTGAAGGGCGGGCTAATCTGGCGGCGGTCAAGCTGGTAGCGAAGTATTATGGCGTGGCGCCATCTCGGGTCAAGCTGGTGCGTGGTGCGGTATCAAGAAACAAGATGTTTGAAATCGCAGATAAGAACCCTGATTCACTTCGTTAGCCTTCTCGGCGATACGGAGTAACCGAAATTATGAGCTAACGACTAATCAGACGACATGAGACCGCAGGTTAATGTACTAAATAGATCTCTATGGTCGACTTATCGTGAAAAGATGCACATATATACTTATTTTCACGCAGAGTGTGCTATAATGAACCTATGATAAATCAAGTGACAAAAGACAAGGTTGAGTTACTCCATCGGCAATATACCCGGTTGGCGAAAGGTAAGGAGCAGGCCCTATGTGAGATAGCCATGAGTGAACTGCCGGACATGGTCTATAACTCAAACGCCATCGAGAATTCGACCTTAACCTTGCAGGATACGGAGGCGATTATCATCCATGACAAGATTATCAAGGATCATGAGATCAGAGAAATATACGAGGCGAAGAACCTCGCCCGAGTGACAACCGAGCTGATGAAGAGCCCAAACGAGCGTATGTCAGTGGGTCTTATGCTGTCTTTACATTCGCTCTTGATGAGCGGTATCCGTGACGACATTGCCGGACGATTTAGGTGCGGTGATGAGTGGGTGCGTGTCGGTACGCACCTAGGGGCTAATCCGGCGTTTGTGTCAGGTCTTATTTCCGGGCTAGTCACTTCGTATTATAACGATGATTCATACTTTCTGGATAAAATTGCTCATTTTCACGCAGAGTTTGAGACGATCCACCCTTTCTTGGATGGTAATGGGCGAATGGGTCGTGTCCTTATCAACCACCAGCTGGCGCAAGTAGGGTACCCACCAATCATCATTCAGAATAAGAGTAAGCATACTGACTACTACCCATTATTTGATGAATATATGAGAACTAATCAATGCGATGGGTTTGTTGAGCTGTTTGCCTTGCTCTTGATGGAGTCTCTACATGAGCGCGTAGCACTATTGTCGTCGCCAAAAATTGTCAAGCTTTCCGAATGGGCAAGGCAGAATGGTGTCGCTGGCAATATCGCTGCCAATAAAGCTGCTCGCCAGACCATACCGGCCTTTCGCAGGGGCGGCACCTGGATGATCGGTAGCGACTATAAAATGGACTAATTCGCCGACCATATGATCTCACTAAACTGTTATAATCTATGGTATGAATAAGACTAAAGAAAACGATGATGAGCGGCTATAACGACGATATACATCAGCGGCAGATTGACAAGCTGGCGCAGCTCTTCCCCGAGGTAGTTACCGAGGGCAAAATCGACTGGCAGAAGCTCCAGGCGACTCTGGGCGAGGCGGTTGATTTGGGTGAGCGCTACGGGCTTAGCTGGAAGGGTAAGAGCGACGTCTTCGCTACCATCCAAGAGAAGACTGTCCAGACACTTCACCCCGACCGGGCGAATTCCGTCGATTGGGATACGACGGGCAATATGTTTATCGAGGGCGACAATCTGGCGACACTGAAGATTTTGCACAAGGCGTATTATGGCAAGGTCAAGATGATCTATATCGACCCGCCCTACAATACCGGCAAAGACTTTGTCTATCCCGATAATTACGCCGACCCCATCGGCTCCTATCTTGAGATGACTGGCCAGGCTGACGAGTCCGGCAAGCTCTCCACTAATTCTGAGTCCGCCGGACGCTTCCACTCCAACTGGCTCAACATGATGTACCCACGACTCAAGCTTGCAAAAAATCTCTTGTCGGACAGTGGTGCCATCGCGGTGAGTATAAGTGATTCAGAATCCGGAAACCTTAAGGCCCTACTAGACCAGGTTTTCGGAGAGTCAAATATGGTCGCAATTTTTCCCCGTCGTGGTAGCGGCGGAAAGCAGGATAGTCAGCACGTCGCAATCGTGCACGAGTATGTCATCGTCTATGCACGCAACAAATGCTCTTTGAAGACTGGCCTGCAAGCCATAGACCGCGCCCCATCGTCAATGACTGATAGTGATGGAAGAAAGTATTCTTTAACTTTGCTTCGAAAATGGGGTGATAATTCCAGGCGCGAAGATCGCCCAAACCTCTACTACCCAATTTTCGATCCGGAGGGGGCTGACCATTACCCGATGTTGGGCGATGGGCGTGAAGGCCGCTGGCGATGGTCGGCAAGCAGGATGCAGGCCGAGATTGATGCAGACAATGTGGAGTTTAAAAAGGATCCTGCTGGTTCGTGGGTTGCATATCAAAAAGTTTACGACGACGAGCGTGCCAGCGGTAAAAAATTTGACACTTGGTTGGACGATTTCTCCAAATCAGGCAGCTCTGAAATTAAGGATTTGTTTGGTGGGGTTTCGTTGTTTGACTACCCAAAGCCCACCTCCTTGATAATGCATATCGCGAAGGTCTTGGGTTCTCGAGATTCCGACTTAATTGTAGATTTTTTTGCTGGGTCCGGCACCACTGCACACGCTGTCATGGCTTTGAACGCTGAGGATGGTGGGAATCGCCGCTGCATTTCAGTGCAGTTACCCGAACCCACCGACGAGAAATCAGAAGCCCACAAGGCAGGCTTCAAGACGATCTCCGAAATTACTCGCGAGCGAATTCGTCGAGCTGGTGCGGAAATTCTCGCGAAAGAATCTGAAAAACTGGACGGTCGTGCGGATGATTTGGACGTCGGTTTCCGTGCCTACAAACTCGTTGACACCAATTTCGCCAAGTGGCGGGCCGAATCCGGGCTATCCGAGGGGGAGTTGGTCGATCTACTCAGCGCCCTCGAAGACTCAGCCGACGACAGTGCACAACCAGAGGCGTTGCTCACCGAAATTTTGCTGAAGCTAGGTTTCTCGCTGAGCGAAAAGATCGAAGAAGTCGATGTCGCTGGTCTTAGTGCGTATAGCGTTGCCGACGGCTTGCTGCTCGCCTATCTAGACGAGCACACCACCCCAACACTGGACCAACTGCGGGCGCTCGTTGCCGAAGAGCCGGAGCGCTTGGTCGTGCTCGAAGATGTGTTCAAGGGCAACGATGAGCTGAAGACAAACCTCGCCCAGGAATGCCGCACCCGCAACGTAGACCTATGGACGGTCTAGGAGGGCTGCATCATGCGTTTTCAGTTTGACCCGCATCAGTCCTACCAAGCCAGTGCCATCGAGGCGGTGACTGCTCTCTTCGACGGACAGCCACAGAATGTCGATCAACTGCGTACTTCCCTACGCCACGACGTGGCACCCTCGGGGGCGTCTGACGTCCTAGATCAAGGTGTTTTAGACATTGCTGAAGAGGTTGGGGCCTACGGCAACAACCTTGTGCTTGATGAATCAACAATTCTCGAAAATCTACAACGAGTCCAGGATTCCAACGGTCTTGAGGTCGCTGATGCTTTGGTTGACGGTTTGCAGTTCGACATCGAGATGGAGACAGGCACGGGCAAAACCTATGTCTATCTCCGAACAGCTTTCGAGCTAGCTGCGCGATACCGCTTTAACAAATTCATCATTCTTGTTCCCTCTGTAGCGATTCGAGAGGGCGTAAAAACAAGTATCTCGCTAATGCGAGAGCATTTTCGCCATCTGTATCCGCAGATCAACATGGACTATTCCGTCTACTCGGGTGACCGGGCTGAAGATGTGCGGGATTTCGCGACCGCAACCAGCCTGCAGTTCCTAGTCATGACCATCGATTCGATCCGTGGAGATAGAAAGACTCGTATTATCCACCAAAATCGGGACAAGCTCTCTGGCTTGAAACCGCTTGACTATCTGCGTGCGACAAGGCCCATCGTGATTATGGACGAGCCGCAAAACATGGAATCCTTGCTGGCGCAATCGGCAGTCTGGGACCTCCATCCCCTATGCACGCTGCGGTACTCCGCAACCCACCGCACCACGCGTAATGTCGTTTACCGCTTGGATCCACTCGACGCCCACCGCATGGGGTTGGTGAAGCAGATCGTCGTGTCCGACGCAGTGGAGCTTGGAAGTGCCGCAAAGCCCTACGTGAAGCTCCTCGAAGTGAGGCGCGACCCGACGTTCAAAGCGAAGCTGGAGCTGATCTGCAAAAAGAAAGACGGCTCCTACGCAAAAAGGCCGGTTGTCGCGAAACAAGGCGATGATCTAGAACGCCTGTCCGGTGGTAACGCCTCCTATGAGAACAACTGGCGTATCAGCGAAATTAGTGTGGTGCCCGAGCAGATCGAACTAACTAACTACGGGATCTTGGCGGTCGGCGAGGAAATAGGCGGGAACCAAGACGCGATTTTCCGGGAGATGATCCGCGAAACCATCCGTGAACACCTGCGCAAAGAAACAATGGTCTACGCCCAGGGCATCAAAGTGCTGTCACTGTTCTTCATCGACAAGGTCGCTTCCTACCTAGGGGATGGCCTGAACAACCTGGATGCGAACGGCCCCTTCGCCACATGCTTCGACGACCTTTACCGTGAGGAGCTGGCCAAACACCAGCACGCACAACAGTTCCTTCCAGCGGACCCGGTGGACGTGCGTTCAGGATACTTCGCCCAAATGAAGAGCGGCAAAGGCAAAAACGCGCCAATCACTTTTAAAGACTCTAGCGGCAAAACCAAAGCCGATGATGACGCTTACGAGCTAATCATGCGCGATAAGGCCCGTTTGCTCGATATGCACGAGCCGGTGCGTTTTATCTTCTCCCACTCCGCGTTGCGCGAAGGATGGGACAACCCCAACGTGTTCCAGATCTGCACCCTGCGGGACATGGCCAGTGAAACTGAACGCCGACAGACTATCGGACGTGGGCTCCGCCTTCCCGTCAACCAGAAGGGGGAGCGGATCAAAGACCCAGGGATCGCCCAGTTGACCGTTGTAGCTAATGAGTCCTTCAATGCCTTCGCCGCTGCGCTGCAGAACGAATACAAGAAGGCGGGCGTGGCTATCGGATACGTCCGGAAGACCGAATTTGCGGCGTTGCCAGTGCTGAAAGATGGCAAAGAAACCCACCTTGGCACACTCGGGTCGGAAGAGATCTGGAATAGCTTGCACAGTCGCGGCTACATCAACGCCGGCGGCGAAGTGCTAGGTACGTGGGTGCCTGAACAGTTGGGGTTCACGGTTGGCCTGCCCACACACTATGCGGCCTATGAAGACCAGGTGATCGACATTGTTGAAGGCTGCAAGGTTGACTCGGTGATTAAGCCGAAGCGCAAACGCGTCGTGCGCACACTCAACAAACAGGTCTATGCGACCAAAGAATTCGAGGAGTTCTGGGAAGCCATCACCGCCCGCACTACCTACAGGGTGCAGCTTGACCGAACCGATCTGCTTAACGCGTGCGTCAACCGAATTAAATCCGCACCGCGAATTGACCCGATCCGCATCCAAGTCACGCGCACAGGGTTGGAGATCACCCGTGGCGGCCCCAGAGGTAACGTGTTTGGTTCCCGCGATCAGCAACTCACGGAGTCCTATCCCCTACCGGATATTATTAGCCAGCTGCAGGACGCGACCAGTCTGACACGAAAAACTATCATCGACATCCTCATCGGATCCGGCCGCCTGGCTGAGTTTCTGGGCAACCCCCATGACTTCATCAACATGGCTAGCTCGTGTATCGAGAGCGAGCTAGCACAGGTGGTTGTTGAAGGAATCCAATACGAACCTGTGGGCGGCAGCATTTACGAGCTACGCGAACTCCAAGCCGACGGGCTAGAGGAAAAAGACCGCTTTATTGACCAGCTTTACGCCGTGACCAATAAGGAAAAAACCGACTTTGACTACGTCGTACTCGACTCGGCTGTTGAACGTCATTTCGCGCACTATCTGGACACCCGTGAAGACATCAAGTTGTTTATGAAGCTGCCCGATAAGTTCCGCATCCCAACACCCGTCGGTGAATACAACCCCGACTGGGCGATCATTAAGGTCGAAGACGGTATTGAGCATCTCTACCTCGTCAGGGAAACCAAATCCAGCCAAGACCCGACCAAACGACGCCCCACCGAAAACGCGAAAATTAACGCGGCAATTAAGCATTTCGAAGCGATCGGTGTTGGCTATTCCGTGAGTGCCCCCGACAACTGGGACCTCTAAATCCCCGCCCCAACCGCCCCGAGGAAGTATCCAGTGCAGCAACTCAGTGACTACCAGGCCAAGCTCTATGCCTACGAGCTCGACCGTTGCTATGCCTCCGATCATGTCGGCAAGCTCGCCGGATTGCTGTTCGATGCCCGGGTGGAACCAAAACCACACCAGGTCGATGCTGCGCTGTTCGCGCTGCAAACGCCCTTCCTTGACGGGGTAATCTTGGCTGACGAGGTAGGCCTGGGCAAAACCATTGAAGCGGGCATTGTGATCAGCCAATACTGGGCACAAAAACAACGCAACATTTTGATCATTGCCCCCTCGTCGCTGCGCCAGCAGTGGAAGCAAGAACTCGACGAAAAATTCGCTCTGCCGGCGATACTTCTAGACCGCACGAACATCGACCAGTTTGTTGTACCCGGTGCCCACAACGCCATTGTGATTTGCTCCTACGAATTTGCAAACTCCCAATGCTCCAAACTGATCCGCCACTGGGACCTGGTTGTTTGCGATGAAGCGCACAGGCTCCGATCCTTTTGGACCGGCCAGGCGAAGATCGCAACTAACGTAGCCCGTGTGTGCCGAGCCGCTGACAAAACCGTCATGCTCACCGCCACCCCACTACAAAACCGACTTGAAGAGCTCTACGGTTTAGTAAGCATTTTCGCACCGGATTACTTCCACTCACTGGATGCGTTCCGCGCACGCTACATCGATGACCCCGACGGCGTCGGCAATGATGACCTCGCAGCGCGCGTCGCCAAGTTAGCCAAACGGACTCTCCGCAAAGACACAGACAAATACATTCGCTTCACTACCCGCATGCCGCTCACCGTGGCGTTTACTCCCAGTGAAGAAGAACAGGAACTATACGAGCGGATCAACGCTTACCTTCAACGCCCCTTTCTGTGGGCATTCGCAAAATCCCAACGGCACCTTTCGGCACTGATCCTGCGTAAGCGGTTGGGGTCATCCTCCTACGCCGTCGCAAGCACTCTGGAAAAGACAGCGGGCCGCTTGGAAGCTGAAGCACTCGCGGGGCGACGACGCAATGATGCTGGTGGATTTATCAGCGACCCAGATGTCACCACAGAAATCCGTGAAGCCGTTGAAAGCGTCGCTGCTACCGAAGTACTCGATGGTAGTCAGCAAGCGGAAGTCCTCGACGAGGTCGCCGAACTTCGGGAATACGCAGCACTTGCCCGTTCGATCACCGTCAACCAAAAAGCCGTCAAGCTTGTTCACGCACTGGAACAAGGTTTCGCGAAGCTTCGAGAAATCGGCGCGCCCGAAAAAGCGATCATCTTTACGGAATCAGCTGTTACCCAAAGCTACCTAGCGGAATCTTTGACCGAAGCCGGATGGGGCGAAGGCATCGTCTTGTTCAACGGCACAAACA
>CALHQU010000072.1 GCA_938038145.1 uncultured Candidatus Saccharibacteria bacterium | reverse complement strand
CTAGGATGATCGATGAGCAGATAAACTCCGTCCGTCGAGAGCTAGCTAATATGGTGTCTGTAGGCATAGTGCAGCAAGATGCTATTGATAATAAACTGTACTATAGCGTAAATGAAGACTATCCTTACATTAAGCCGCTTGCAGCTATATTCTCAGATAAAAATACAGAAGACGGTATGGGTGCTGCGAGTAGCGTTTCCTGGAAAGATTCTTTAGGGAGAATGAGAGGTTTAAGATTGGCTATTATTTCGGGGAAATTAGTAGTCGGATCAAGCTCTGCCGTTGATTTGCTATTGGTCGGCGATGATATGTCTGCCGTAACTATAAAAAATCTTGTTAAAAAAATCGAAAAAGATAGAAAAATAGAAATAAATTATGCAGTAATATCTTATGATGATTTCTATTATAGGATGAGTGTCAAAGATAGGTTTATAATGGATATTATAAGAAACAAGCACTCTGTATTAGTAGATACGGAAAATATAATGAGAAAGGAGTAGGTATGTTTGAAATAGAGTATAAAGGAGCAAATGCTGTTATTATTACCACAAAGAAACTTCGTGTGGTATTTGATCCGAATTTAGAGATTGTCGGAGGAAAAAATGTTTCTGTGAATAATGACGTAGAAGTGGTTACGGAGGATCGGTTTGCTGTTGTGGATTCTACACCAAGACTACTATTTTCGGGTCCAGGTGAATATGAAGTAGGAGACATCTCATTATTAGGAATTTCAGCGCGCCGACATATCGACACCGCAGATGATGTTAAAAAATCTACAATATATAAAATTACGATTGGTGAAGCTAAGGGAGTGGTTGTTGGTAACATTGAGAGTAAGCTAACTGATGATCAGCTCGAAAATATAGGTGTTGTTGATTTTGCAATATTACCTGTCGGTGGAAATGGATATACATTAGACGCAATGGGAGCAACTTCAATAATTCGTCAATTGGATCCTAAGGTGGTGATTCCGGTGCATTACAATGACGCTACTTTGCACTATGAAGTTCCACAGAATGGTGTGGATGAGTTTGTAAAAAATCTAGGAGCTCCAGTTGTTGAAGCTGGTCCAAAGTGGAAGCTAAAGAAAATAACGGATCTGCCAGATAATTTAACAGTTGTTCAGATATCGAAAAGCTAGGGTCTTCTCGTTGAATTAAAAATAACTCCGATAATACAATCGGAGTTATTTTATTAAAATTTGATTTAGCGATTACTTGTCAGCAGTTGCGCCCAAAATACCTTTTTTCTTCAGGGTGCGAATAGCTTTTGTGCTTAAAGTCATGGTAATTTTTTGACCGTCAACAACAAAAGTCTTCTTCTGAAGGTTTGGTTTGAAAACACGCTTAGTGCGGCGCAGGGAGAAGCTGACGTTGTTGCCATACTGCTTGCCTTTGCCTGTTAAATCACATCGTGATGCCATTTCCACTCTCTTTACTTTATTATTAATAACAATCCTTATTATTGTAGCGGCATTTGCGTAATTAGTCAAGATCGTGTATTGATGCTATAATAACACTTATGATTTTAGAAATAATAGTAGTTTTGATTGTTATATTATTGTCTATGACCATTCACGAGGCTATGCATGCTTTTATGGGGTATGCACTGGGCGATAATACTGCAAAAGAAGAGGGGAGGTTGACACTTAATCCCATAAGACATATCGATCCTGTGATGACTATTTTACTTCCTTTGATTATGGTGATACTGCATGCTCCAGTTTTTGGAGGAGCTAAACCTGTTCCGTTTAATCCAAATAGAGTCCGTTTTGGCGATTGGGGGGCGGCTCTTGTTGCTCTTTCTGGCCCAATTTCTAATTTAATAATCGCCTTTATCGCGTTTGGCGTCGGAGTGTTTAGTGGCGTTATTAATAGTGCTGGGGCAGTACAGTCTACGATATTTGGGCTGATTATTTCTACCGCTGTATCGGTGAATCTGGGTTTTTTTGTTTTTAATATGCTACCAATTCCACCTCTGGACGGATCTAGAATATTATACGCCGTAGCGCCAGACGGCGTCAGAGATGTTATGCAAAAAATTGAGCAAAACGGCGTTCTTTTGGTGATGATTATAGTTGTACTGTTTTCTGATGTAATTGGGCAGGTTATGTTGGGCTGTATTCAGGCGATTTTGCGTGTATTTATGAACATATTTGGTGTATAATATAGGCAGACCCTGGATTTATCCGTGGGCGCGTATGATTTTCCTAACATCATACGATAGGGAGCTTTAATGATTTATTGTCGTGGCAATAAGTTGCGAGCACCCACCTTGCATTTATGCGGGGAATATCTAGCGCCCACAGACAAGTCTGGGGTTTAGTGCTATAATATATCATGTAGTCTGTTAGGCAATCGCTTAAGTTGTACTTAAGAGGAAAGTCCGGGCAGCGAAGGATACGACAGTCGTTAACGGCGACCGGAGGCAACTCTAGGGAAAGTGCCACAGAAACGAAACTACCTTCGTATTTTATATACGAGGGAAAAGGTGAAACGAGTGGGGTAAGAGCCCACAGTCGTTTATGGCGACATAGACGAGAGGTAAACCCTGTCGGCTGCAAGGAGATTTGCAAATAGGATTATCCGTCCGCAGATCGATAACCGCTTGATTTGTTTGGCAACAAGCAAACTAGATAGATGATTGCCCTAGACAGAACCCGGCTTATAGGCAGACTATGAATAAAACACCCTGCACAATGTCAGGGTGTTTTATATTGGTAGATTTGTCCTACTATAGACTTGCTTTTACTATTTCAGCGAAAGCTTTTGGCTCGTTAACTGCCAATTCTGCTAATATTTTTCTATCAATCTCAATATTTTTAGATTTCATAGAAGCTATAAGTTTGCCGTAAGTTGTGCCTTCTTGTCGAGCAGCTGCATTGATTCGGGTAATCCATAGACCGCGTAGATCGCGCTTCTTGTTTCGGCGATCGCGGTAGGCGTACTGTAGAGCTCTAATAACACCTTGTTTTGCAAGACGAAAACTTCTGGTGCGATTATGCTGCATTCCTTCAGCTGCTTTTAAGATTTTTTTATGCTTAGCGCGTGCGGCAACTCCTCGTTTTACTCGCATAACTATACTCCCATTGCTCGACGGGCGTTCTTAGCCATCGAACCAGTTACTGTTGCTGTTGTGTTGATTGCGCGCTTACGACTTTTTGACTTTTTAGCCAACAAGTGGCCGCCAAATGCGCGCTGGCGGGTCAATTTTCCGGTGCTGGTCAGCTTGATACGCTTCGCAGTGCCTTTGTGGGTCTTTAGCTTTGGCATTATTTACTCCTTATTACTACGCTCAGATTGCGACCAGCCATCTGAGGTTTTTGCTCTAATATTGCGTCCTCACTAAGGTGTTCCATGATTTTGTCGATCAATTCGTAGCCGATCTCTTTATGGGCCATTTCGCGACCTTTGTAGACCACTTGTATGCGAACTTTATGTCCGCCCTCTAAAAATTTACGGATCTTCTTCAGCTTAACCTCTAGGTCTCCAGCTCCTATCTTTAGACCAAAGCGCATCTGCTTTAGGTCTCCAGATTTGGCTTGGCGCCGATTCTTCTGTTGATCCTTCATTTTTTGGTACTGGTACTTACCCCAGTCAATGATTTTAGCAACTGGCGGATTGGCTCCCGGTGATATTTCAACTAGGTCAAGATTCATGTCGTTGGCCTTACTTAAAGCCTCTTTAAGGGACATGATTCCTAGCTGCTCGCCATCAGGACCAATTATCCGCAGTTCTCTTGCACGGATTGCTCCGTTGATACGGATTGATTTATTAATCTCTGGCTCTCCTTTTTGAAGCAATTTTAGATTAACTCAGTTGCTATTGTAACAGAGATGTCTGTTATTTTCAAGGATAATAATTAACCTATATTAATCTGTCTGTATTGTAGGCTTTCTGCTATGTGCGGAACTTCTATAGACGCGGATCCTTCTAAATCTGCGATAGTGCGAGAAACTTTTATAACTTTAAAATAGCTGCGAGTGCTTAAATCTAGTTTTCTGGCTGCGTTAGTCAAGAAGGTTTTTGCAGATTCTGAGATTGATGTAATTTTATCAACGTTACTACTTGGAATGTCATTGTTGTATTTGTAACTACACTTATATCTGTCTCTCTGAATAGAGTAGGCTTTATGTATCTCAGATAAAAATGCATCTTGTTGTGATTTTGTCGACATTTTATTATTTAATAATTTTTCATGGGGAACTCGTGAAACCGATACTGTTAGATCTATTCGATCGAGTAATGGTCCCGATAATCTTTTTTGATAATTGAGAATCTGATTTTGTGAACATACGCAAGTTTTTTCTGGGTCTCCAAGAAATCCACAAGGACAAGGATTCATTGTGGCTACTAATAAGAAATTGGCAGGGAAGTTGAATTTACCGTTTGCACGACTGACGGTAATTTCGTGATCCTCTAAGGGTTGACGAAGTGATTCAAGTATAGTGCGCGGATATTCGAGTAACTCATCAAGAAATAGGACACCTCTATGGGCTAAACTGATTTCTCCTGGCTGTACTTTCGATCCTCCGCCAATAATAGACGCTCTACTTGCGGTGTGATGTGGTGATCTGAACGGTCTATCTACTATGGGATTGTTTATTATAGTGTGCTCTCCAAGACTGTGAAGTTTTGTCACTTCTACTATTTCATCCTCTGATAGGGTCGGTAATAGATTTTTCAAAGATTTTGCTAACATAGTTTTTCCTGACCCTGGAGGGCCGGACAATAAAATATTATGTCTTCCGGCAACTGCTATTTGAATAGCTCTCTTTGCTTGTTCTTGTCCGTAGATGTCGTCGATAGTTGGAACGTTTTTATGATTGCGAGATATATTTTTTATTGATGATCTGTCTATCGGCTTAATAATCTTTTCTTTTTTGAGATGTAAGAATAGTGATTTTAGGTTTTCTACTGGAAATACATCAATTCCAGTCACTAGCGCCGCTTGTTTGGCGTTTTGGGCTGGCACGTATACTGATTTAATTTTTTGGTTTTTGGCTACTTCGGCTGTAATGATCGCTGATCGTATTGGGCGTAGACTACCGTCTAGTGCCAATTCACCTGCAAAAACCGCATTACTTACGTCGCTTTGGTTGAGCGCGCCGCTGATACATAAAATAGATAAGGCGATGGGAAGATCAAAGTGAGATCCGTCTTTTGGTAGCTCTGCCGGTGCTAAGTTGATGATTATTTTTCCTTTCGGAAAATCTAGGGAAGAGTTTTTTATTGCACTACGTACTCGATCTCTGGACTCATCGATGGCTTTATTACCCATTCCGACAATTTGTAGACTAGGAAGCCCTTTTGACATATCTCCCTCAACTTCGATGATTTGTCCACTAAATCCGTAGGGTGTAGCTGAAATAACTCTACTAATCATGAATCTATTAAAACATAAGCATGTAGATTTTTGAATGAGATAGAGATATAATATAAATCGATATATGGGGCTGATATAGCTTTAGACAATTGGACCTTATCATGACATTCTGCGAGCCGACGATACGCGTAACGTATATTTTTAGATGCAAACTTTGTTGCAAAAGCAAAGTCATTCGTAGCGAGCGCTTTCGCTCCTAAGATGGCCTTTGCGCCAATCGCTGCTTAATTTTTAGCGATCATCCTTGTATTGTGGCAACAGTCAATATCTAAGGGTGTTATACCTATGTTGCTTGCTATATATTCGGAAGTAGCGAATATATAGGACTTTTACTACGTAACGGAACTCGGTTTTCTTGGTTTATTTTAAATCCGAGTAGCGTTATTAAATAAATTTAGATAAGCCTATGCTCGTAGACGAATGCTGTGATACCAGTTGGACCCGGGGGCAGTACCCGGCAGCTCCACCAGATAGATTAAATTAAAAGTCAGTCTTATCGCTGACTTTATTTATGCTAAAGAGTAGAATTTATCTTTAATATAGAAAAACAACCACCTGCGAGTAGTGGTTGTTTTCAAAAAAGTGGAGTTTTACAATTTCTTTTTATTTTTGGCCTCTGTATAACTTTTTTATTCAGAAGCTACCCCTATAATAAGCTATATAAATGCTTATGTCAACAATATTTTTGTAAAAAGTTGAGTAAAAAATACCACATATTTTATAATCTTCTTTCTAATTTTCGCAACTATTTTTTCTAATGGCTTTCACTATGAAGTTATATACCAGAGACTGGTGTTTGTTTGATTGCTTTTTATGTCTTTTATGTGTGCGACAAATTAAATTATCGCACATCTTCTAGGGCTCTTTTATTGAAGTGTAAAGGGTGGCTTTGTGTATTATAAATAAACTTTATACTTTCGTTTTGTAATTTTTAATTAAAACTGTTGTATAACATTTTTATGTATAAGATTTAATGTGCATACTGATGTTTGGATGTTCTTGTAATAATATAAAAAATAATTTTGTTAAGTTTGCTGTAGTGTGACAATGAAAGTTAACGGAGTTTTATAAAGTAGGGAATAGAGACTATTATTTTATCGCGGATTTGAATGTTAGACGTCGGTCTGATATTGACTGCACGAACCTATTTTTGTGGCAATGTTTGGATGACAGATAATCATAGGTTAGTCGTGCAATTGGGCGGTCACTAAGTCGAGGGTATCTTTATCAAATGACAGCAGAATCTGTGCTGGCTAATACTCAAAATGGTAAGTTTGTTGTAAAATACACATATGACCATAAAGCGATAGGAGAATAATTAACAGATGATAATTTTAACAACATTAAAAAATAGGTGAAAATTACAATATTTTTTGGACGAGTAATGGTTGACATCTAAATAGGGTTATGCTAGTATAAGGTTAAGCTTTTAGAAAAATAAAAAAGCAAAAATACATTAACAATAAAATTTATATAAAGCTACATTTTGCGTATAAATTGACGGACAGTTGGCTGCATGATTTTTATAATGACGCAGCCAATGCTCCGCCTTATAAAAGCGTTGAGCGCGCGGTTAGTACCGCATACATCCAGTTAATCCTCGTTAAAGAACTAGCGGTGAGAGTCCTGGATGTATGCAGAGGAACACTGCAAGGAATGCTCCTTAATTAAGGAGCGGTCAAATCGCCTCGAGCGGTAATAGGCAAGTAGCACCCGCGCCTAATAGTTATTTTTTATCGGCGGATGGTTTGTGTCTATATGCTATAGTATTATCGCTCAGGCTTCTTGTGTATAGTATGATGTGAGTATGGGGATGAAGATAATTAGTTTTATAGCGTTGGTTGCATTGATTTTGACTGCGGTTATTTTGAACGCGACAAACCCGAGTTCTGCTGGTCCGTTTGGGATTTTAGCGTTTTTTGTATGTTTGTATGTACTGTTTATCTGTCTAACTTATGTAGTATTTTTAACATCGGAGCGAATAGCTGCGAAGTTTTTTAATTTCAAGAATAGTCGCAATGAATCTAAGTATAAGACGTATTATTACTCTACTGTAATCTCTCTTGCTCCAGTTATTTATGTGGGTATGCAATCGATGGGAGATGTTGGGATTTTTGAGATATTATTACTTGGTGTGTTTGAATTGCTGGCGTGTTTTTTTATACATAAAAGATACTAATCTCGTCCTGAATGTAGTCGTGTATTTTAAGTAGTTACGTGGTACAATATATTTATGAATCCCGAACTGCCACAAGTTAATAGGACCCCTGAGGTGCAGCCACAAAATATAGGTGGCGGTGAATATAATGTAGAAAATACATCATTAAATCCTGAAGTCGGAAGAGAGTCCGAGCAGTCACTTGGTGCTAGGGTTGAGCAGTATAACAATATACCCGTGGCTTTGCCTGTTGATAATACTACAACAGTTCCTTTATCTCAATCTCAAAACGACGATCAAAGTGCGAAGCAGTCAGGGGTAGTAGCTGATGATGATACTCCTCTGGTGGCAGCGGATGAAGACTTGATAGAAAGAGAATGGGTGGATAAAGTTAAAAAGATTATAGCTTTAACAAAAGATAATCCATATGAGAGGAATAGAGTTATTGCACAGCTGCAGGCTGATTATTTAAAAAAACGATATAATAAGACTTTAGGTCAAAATGACGACGGTAGTAAGTAGGGTTTTGTATGGGTGCTGGTCCTTTGATAGTTAGTTTTATCGCGATTGTTATTATAGCCGCTGGTTCTGCGGTAGCTTTTGTGCTGTATCGTAACATGCTGAGGGAAGCCAAAAATTATGAACGAGGCTTGAAGATGGTGCCGTTGCTTATACATTTGCCTCCGACAAGTGAAGACGTCAATAGTTCAAATCGAGATGAGCGAGATTTAACTGAAGAGGTGCTGTCGCAAGCCCAGGTGATGTACAATATAATCTCAAGTACGGCAACTAAAGGATTCAAAAGTAAAGTCTACGGCCAACGTCATATATCGTTTGAGATTGTTGCACATGGTGGGTTAGTTCACTATTATGCTGTTGTTCCGCTAGTGTTAGTTGATGTTATTCGCCAAGCTGTAGCGGCAGCATATCCTTCTGCTAGGCTAGAAGAGGTATCTGATACTAATATATTCAGCAAGGTCGGCAAGATGAGCGGAACCATCGGCGGCGAATTCACCCTGAAAAAGTCCTTTGTTTATCCAATATCGACTTATCAGGAGTCGAAAAGAGATGCCTCCAGGGCATTATTAAATGCTTTATCTTCGGCGTCCAAAGAAGATGGAATAGGTGTGCAATTTTTACTACGTCCGGCGTATGACGGTTGGTCCAAGGCTTCAGAGTCTCATATTGATGGGATGAAGAAAAATAAGGGCAAGAAGAAAGGCTTTGGAGGCGTTGCTCCTATGGATATTATGGAGGCTCTGTGGAAACCGCCAGAGAATAATGAAAAAGACGGTGGTTCTAATTCTGAGGACAAGCAGCTAACATCTTTAGAGCAGGCGGAAGTGGATGCTATCAGCGAAAAAGCTCGCTATCCTGCGTATGAAGTTTTGGTGCGTGTTGTAATTTCGTCAAACACTGCAGCACGCTCTCAAGTGCTGTTAAAAAATATAATAGCAGCCTTCTCGTTATTTGACTCACCGCGTAATAATGGGTTTAAGTTCTCTTTAACCAGGAATGTTGAGGAAATGACAACAGCTTATATTATGAGGTTCTTCCCTCAGGAAACTCGTAGTAATATTCTCAACAGTGTAGAAATGGCAACGTTATTCCATTTACCTGGAGCTAACGCGATACCGACTTCACAAGTTAAGCGACAGATGTCCAAGCAGGTTGATGGACCAACAGACGTTTTGGATGAGGGTTTGCTGATTGGGTATAACGAATTTCGAGGAGTCAAGAAGCCTATTCGAATCGGGACAAAAGACCGTCGTCGTCACGTATATATTATTGGTCAAACAGGAGTTGGTAAGTCTGTATTGCAAGAGAATATGGCATATCAGGATATGATGGACGGTCGAGGATTCGCCTTTATTGATCCGCACGGCGACTTGGTTGAGTCTTTATTAGGTAAGGTTCCGAAAGAACGCGTTGAGGATATTATCTACTTTAATCCTGCTGACATGACTAATCCAATTGGGTTGAATATGTTTGAGTTCGACACTCCAGACCAAAAAGACTTTTTGGTTCAAGAGGCGATTAATATGCTGTATGGCCTTTACGATCCAGGACATACGGGAATTGTTGGTCCTCGCCTGGAGCATATTTTTAGAAACTGTGCTTTGCTGTTGATGTCAGATCCTGCTGGTGGAACGTTTATTGACGTGCCGAAGTGTCTTATTGATCCTGAATTTGTGAAAAGCAAGCTTAAATATGTAAAAGATCAGCAAGTTATTGATTTCTGGACAAAGGAATTTCCTGCGTCACAGAGGTCGAATGAGGCAGGCGAGGTTATTTCATGGGTTGTATCGAAGTTTGGTCCATTTATTTCCAACGATGCAATGCGCAATATCATTGGTCAGACGAAATCTGGATTTAATTTGCGCGAAATTATGGATAATAATAAGATTTTGCTAGTCAATTTGTCGAAAGGTAAGATGGGTGAGCTTAACTCTAAGCTTTTGGGTATTATCTTTGTGATGAAGTTTCAAGCAGCAGCGATGTCTCGGGCGGATATTCCAGAGGATCAGCGAGTTGATTTCTCATTGTATGTTGATGAGTTCCAGAACTTCGCCACTGACAGCTTTGAATCTATTTTGTCTGAGGCTCGTAAGTATAAATTGAGTCTTATTATGGGTAACCAGTTTATGACGCAGCTAACAGATAAGATACGAGAAGCTATTATTGGTAACGTCGGTACAGTTATTTCTGGGCGTATCGGTGTGACTGACGCCGAATTGATGGTTAAGAAATTCCAGCCGACCTTCGATGTCGATGACTTGGCTAAATTGCCAAACTTCCAATCTATAACTTCTGTGATGATTAATAATGTGCCGTCTGCGCCGTTTAGCATGAATTGGATTCCTCCGATGGGGCAAGTTAATAATCAGCTGAGGGACGCGTTAGTAAGGCTATCTGCTGCTAAATACGGTAGACCACGAGCTGTTGTTGAAAAGGAGATATTTGACAGGATTAGAGGTAGTGTCCAGCCAAAGACGAATCCTTCTCAATTAGCGCCTTCTGCTAATCAAAAGGCACCTGGTGGGTCATCGTTCTTGGATGAATGGCTAGCGAAGAGACAACAGCTAGGAGGAAAGCCTGCTTCTAACTCAACAACCGTAAGACCAGTAAATTCGCAAGCCCCACAGGCTTCCTCACAAATACAGAATCCGCAAGGTCGCCCAGGGGTGGTTAATAATGCGCCTTCTAATATAAATAGCGTAAATGCTACAGCTTCTAATCTTGACAGCAAACAACAAAGTCAACCTTCTGCGATAGATAGTGCTGTCGTCAATAGGACAAATGTGTCCATGACTACAAATAATAACCCTGCCTCTTCTGTAAATGTAAAACCGAGCCAACCTGTGGTTAAGAATCGGCTCGATTTGCGCAATGGTGATGATGACGATAGTGAAGTAATGATTAGCTTGAGATAAGATTCAACATCTATCTAGCTATTTTTTCTGTTGTTGATAAACCCTACACGAGCGTATTCGATAACAGCGCCGATAGACCAGCCAGCTACAAACAAGATAATAGTTTCTGATCCTGATAATAGATATCCGTATCGTTTGGCGATAAAATACACAACGATAGAAGCTATTGCGCCTAAGGCACCAGAGATGATTAAGTTAGGGCGGGCAACGGTATTGCCAATTGCGTCACTAGTTTTTTCGACGACTGGATTATGAATGACCTTGCTGAAAGCTCTGGATGGAGCTGATAGTTGGTCTTGTACATTTTCCAAAGTCTTCTTATACGAAGCTTCAATATCTTTTTTTGTAAGAGGCTTATCTTCTTTTATCTCTTTAGATTCTTTTTGTTCTTGCCGCTTTTCTTGGCGGGCGGCAATTTCTATAGCCTCATGTTTAATACTATTTTCATTTTCGGCATTTGATTTTTCTTTTTCAACCGCCTTTTCTAGGGATCTTTCGATTTCAGCAGCTTTTTCTCTGCTTAAATCTGCTAATTCTCTGGTGTCGACAGCATTCTCTACGGTAGATTTTAATTTTTCACTCATTTTTCACCTCCTATAAAGTTCCTGCGGACATGTCTCGCCGAATGATTCTAACTTCTTTATTTAATTGACGTGATCGAGCGTAGAAGTATACGACCACGGCTGCAATAATTCCTGCGAACATCATATTCTCGCTGGCACCAGTTTTTGGTAGTTGCGAAGTGGTTTGTTCAATAACTTTCGGTGTAGGGCAGTCAATTTTTGTGCTGACAGTATTGCCAAATGTGTTATCGATTCTACAGTCATAAGACATTGGATTACTTTTACCGCTAGCCATCGCCGGGATGCTGTTCTTTATTTGGATAGTGAAGCTGCGCTTCTGGGTTTCTCCTGGCTTGATCTTTATAGGGTTCCATACTAGAACTTTTGCGTTGCCGCTGCCCGCGCTAGCGCCTTTATCGTCTGTTAATGTTCCGCCGCCAGCGTCGAATATGTCTGCATACTCTAATAGGTCGCTGACTTGATCTTTGAATGTAAATTCTTCCTCTTTAAGGCCTTTGTTTTTTACCGAAAGAGTGTAGGTAATTCGATCTCCAGATTTCGCAACCGTAGTTGTTGCGTCGGCGTTATTTTGGGTGAGATTAACTGCGGTTTTTGTCTGCACGAACGAGGCGGAACATCGACTATCGTTAATCCATATCGTAGAGTCGCCTGGGCATGGTTGACATTGAGGATTGTCCTTTAACAATTCAGGGTTTTGAGGACATCTTGCCGGCTCTGGTATAGTAAATGTCTTTACGCAGGCATTTGAAGTTCTATCTCCTAGTGAGCTATGTACGGTTAAGACTACTTTGTATGATCCTGGCGTTTTTTCTGTATATGTAGCTATCCTATTATTGCTACTAATAGTTTTTACTAAAGTATTTCCTCTGTATACGCTATAGGTATATTTTTGAATTGTAGCACCGTTGGCCACGCTGGCATTAGCGGTAAATTGGTATGTATCTCCGTTCTTTTTTACGTCTAGAGCATTACAGGTAGCTACTGGCTTAGGTGGAGTGGAGCAGTATGGGTATGTGCCAACTTGTCCTGTTGGGCATTGATGACTTGGTGGTGCGATTTTAAGGATTAAGTTACCGCAGTTGAGCATAATTGCAAACCATCCAGTTCCAGCTGAATATCCAACGAATGCTCTATATGAGAAGTTGCCCCAGAGGTTATGAGGTCGATAATAGAAAGTGCGGGCGCCGCCTTGTGATGTGCGAACTACGTAAGATCCTTCACCTCTTGCTGCACCAAAGTGAGGAGTAAGTCCCCATGAGTAAGTTCCCATGTTACTATTTAAGGTTTGGAGGTTTCCTGTAGCAGCTACCAGGTTGGCACGACTAATGCCAAGGTGATTATAGAGGTCGCGAATATTATTTGTGTTCGCGTCATAATGAGCCATCAATTGTTGACCGCTAGAAATTCCGCCGTAAATTAAGTCGCTGGAATCTGCTGCATTGGCTGATTCTGGCGGTGAAAAAACAGTGAAAGATTGCACAATAAGCGCTAGGGCGGTTAAGATAAGCCCGATCTTTCGAGTAGCCTCTTCTTTACGTAAGCGTTTCGCATAAAAGCCCAAGCTGTGGATCATTGAAGGGCTGTATGGTAGGCGCGAGATAATTTTTTTGAACATTTTGACCTCTTTTATTTTTGTTGTTATATAACTTTAATCTAACTTTAGCATAAGCATGCTGAAAAAGTAAATAGTTTGAGAATATATCTATTTTGATGTATAATAGGCTTGTTGAAAAGAGCTGATAATTCAGATAATAGTGAGGGAGATATGGCTAAACAAACAAATGAACAATCTTATGATGGCTCACAAATCCAGGTCCTAGAGGGGCTTGAGCCAGTTCGTAAGCGTCCAGGAATGTACATCGGTAGTACGGGGTATGAGGGCGTACATCACTTGATTAAGGAGATTGCCGATAACTCAATTGACGAGGCGATCGCTGGTTATGCTACAAAGGTCGAAGTAACTTTGTTAAAGGATGGTGGTGTTCGAGTATCTGATGACGGTCGTGGTATTCCTGTCGATAAGCATCCAAAGACGGGTAAGAGTACACTAGAGACGGTATTAACAATCTTACACGCCGGTGGTAAGTTTGGTGGCGGTGGCTATAAGGTCTCGTCTGGACTTCACGGTGTCGGCTCTAGTGTTGTGAATGCATTGTCTACGCGGATGATTGCTGAAGTTAGAAAGAACGGTAAAATCTATCGCCAAGAATACGCAACAGGCGTGCCTCAGACAGAATTAGAAGTAGTCGGAAAGTCTGATGGTTCTGGTACGACAATTACATTTTATCCAGACCCAACCATCTTTAAGGAAACGGTTAATTTTGATTATAAATGGGTTGTTAATTATCTTCGTCATCAGGCGTACCTTACAAAAGGTATTCACACGTCGGTTATTGACGAACGAACTGGCGAACGAAAAGCTTTCTACTTTGAGGGCGGTATTCAGAGCTATGTAAAAAACCTGAATATTGGCAAGGATGTTTTATCGGACGATATATTTTACGTCGAGAAGCAGGTTGAAGATTGTATGGTGGAAATTGCGGTTCAGTATAACGACACTTACGCTGAAGTGGTAAAGCCATTTGCCAATAATGTCTTAACTCCTGATGGCGGTACTCATTTGGTTGGTTTCCGAACAGCCCTTACGCGTGTAATTAATGATTATGCTCGTAAGAATAGCTTACTGAAAGAAAAAGAGGATAATCTGACTGGTGATGACATCCGCGAAGGTTTGACGGCAGTTATTTTGGTGAAGTTGCCAGATCCTCAGTTTGAAGGTCAGACCAAGAATAAACTTGGTAATCCAGAGATGCGCCGCTATGTTGATCAGGTAATGAGCGAATATTTTGCGTATTACTTGGAGGAAAATCCAGCTACAGCTAAGAAGGTTGTCGGCAAGGCTACGCTGGCGGCACGAGCCCGTAAGGCGGCAAGAGCTGCGCGCGACAACGTTATCCGTAAGGGAGCATTTGAAGGCTTAAACTTGCCATCTAAATTGACAGACTGCTCATCTCGTAACCGAAAAGATTGTGAATTATTTATTGTTGAGGGTAATTCGGCTGCGGGTTCAGCTAAGGATGGTCGCGATTCAACTATTCAGGCTGTTCTTCCTCTTCGCGGTAAGGTGCTGAATACCGAGCGTGCAAGGTTTGACAAGATGTTTGCTAATGCTGAAATTGTTTCGTTGATTAAGGCTATGGGCGTTGGAATCGGCGACCAATTTGATATCAGTGGCATTCGTTACGACAAGATTATATTTATGACAGATGCCGATGTTGACGGTGCGCACATTTCTACGCTTTTGATGACATTCTTCTTCCGATACATGTCTGAAGTGATTGAAGCGGGCCACGTGTATCTGGCGAAGCCGCCTCTGTTTGGGCTAAGTAGAGGAACTGGCAGCAATCGTAAGATAGATTATGTCTATGATGAAGTAGCCCTTGAACAAAAATTGAACGAAAAGATCAATGAGCGCAAGGCTGCTGGCGTAAAGATTGATGAAAATGCTGAGAAATTTAAGCAGGCAGGCTACACGGCGCAGCAACGATTTAAGGGTCTTGGTGAGATGGATGCCGCTCAATTATGGGAAACGACTATGAATCCAGAAAATCGAACATTGGTGAAGGTTAATATTGAGGACGCAGAACGGGCAGACGCGATATTTACGAAGCTTATGGGCGATAGCGTAGAATTGAGGAAAAATTTTATTCAAACAAATGCCGCTAAGGTTAATGTGGAAGATTTGGACTTTTAAGGAGGAGATATGGCGGACAACGATAATAAAAATATAGTAGAACCAGAAATTCTGAATGAAGAGCCAGAAGTTCGCGGTATTGAAAAGTCGACAGTTGAGCGTGTTATGGAAGATTCCTTCCTTAAATACTCCATGTCGGTTATTATTGACCGTGCTTTGCCGGACGTTCGTGACGGGCTGAAGCCTGTTAATCGTCGTATTTTGTATGCGATGAATAAGAACGGTTGGCGCGCTCCTCACGCTACAGTGAAGTCGGCAAAGATCGTCGGTGAAGTGATGGGTAACTACCACCCGCACGGCGATTCATCAATTTATGACGCTATGGTGAACTTGGCTCAACCTTGGAAGATGCGTTATACGCTAGTTGAAGGTCAGGGTAACTTTGGTTCTATGGACGGTGACGAGCCAGCGGCTTCTCGTTATACTGAGGCGCGAATGGATAAAATTGGCGGCGAGTTGCTGTCTGATATCGACAAAGAAACTGTTGATTTTCGTGATAACTTCGACGGAACAGAGAAAGAGCCGGTGGTTTTGCCGTCGGCTGTTCCG
This sequence comes from uncultured Candidatus Saccharibacteria bacterium, assembly GCA_938038145.1. GTDB lineage: Bacteria > Patescibacteriota > Saccharimonadia > Saccharimonadales > Saccharimonadaceae > Nanosynbacter. The sequence continues at coordinate 3,895 of CALHQU010000072.1, read as the reverse complement.
AACATCCTACTGAACGGTCAGATGGGTATTGCTGTTGGTATGGCAACGAATATTCCACCGCACAACCTTGGTGAGGTGGTTGACGCTACAGTTGCTCAAATAGATAATCCTGAAATTACACTAGATGAATTATTGACGCACATTAAGGGTCCTGATTTTCCGACAGGTGCGGAAGTTTATGGCGGTGCGCCAATGCGTCAAGCATATGAAACTGGGCGTGGCTCAGTTACGATTCGTGCGGTTGCGTCGATTGAAGAGCGTAAAAATGGCCGTTACAGTATTATAATTACCGAAGTTCCGTATGGTATGAGCAAGGAAGGCTTTGTTGATAAGGTTCGAGAACTTGTCCTTGCCAAAAAAATAACGCACATTGCCGATGCGCGAGATGAAAGTGCTCGCGGTAAGGTTCGAGTTGTTGTTGAACTGAAGAAAGATGCTTATCCAAAGAAGATTCTTAACCAATTGTATAAATTGACTGGATTACAGACGTCATTCCATTATAATGTCCTGGCTTTGGTCAATGGTATTCAGCCTAAAGTTATGGGCTTGAAAGAGATTTTGGCGGAGTTTATTAAGCATCGTCAAGGTGTTATTCGACGTAGGACTGAGTTTGAACTTCGCAAAGCTAAGGAACGAGCTCATATATTGGAAGGTTTGAAAATTGCGCTTGATCATATTGACGAGGTGATTAAGACGATTCGCGAAAGTTATGATGATGCCGACAAGCGTTTGATGGAGAGATTTGGTCTGTCGGAAATTCAAGCGGCCGCAATTTTGGCGATGCAACTACGACGATTACAGGGGTTGGAGCGCGACAAGATTGAAGAGGAATTGAAGCAACTCCACGAACTGATCAAGAAATTGGAGGCAATTCTGGCTGACGAGAAAGAGATTTTGCGTGTCGTTAAGGAAGAATTGCTTGCTATGAAAGAAAAGTATGGCGATGAACGACGAAGTAAGATTATCAATCACGAACTAGGAAAATTCTCTGATGAAGAGCTAATTCCAGAAGAAGAATCAGTTATTTTGCTTACAAGCGAAAATTACATTAAGCGAACTCTTGTGAGCGATTATCGTAGGCAAAATCGTGGTGGTAAGGGCAAGCGTGGAATGACAACCAAGGAGGAAGATGTCATTGATCAAGTTGTCCAGGCGAGTTCGCATGATTATTTGCTATTCTTCACTAATATGGGTAGGATTTTCCGATTGAAGGCTTATGAGGTGCCCGCTGCCAGCTTAAGCGCGAAAGGTGTTGCTGCGGTTAACTTATTGCAACTTCAGCCAGAAGAGAAGATAACGGCAATTATCAAGCACGAAAAGAACGCCAACGAAGACGGCTATCTGTTCATGGCGACAAAGAAGGGTACAGTTAAGAAGACTCCTGTGAAAGATTATGCCAATGTCCGTACGAATGGATTGATTGCTATTAAATTGGACGAAGGCGATGAACTGCGCTGGATAAAGAGGACGACTGGCGAGAATGATGTGATTATATCTACGTCTGCAGGACAAGCTATTCGCTTTAACGAGAAAGATACGCGCCCAATGGGCAGGTCGGCTCGTGGTGTCCGCGGCGTCAGATTGCGTCCAAATGACTCTGTTGTTGGTATGGATATCGTTACGGGTGACGACCAAACCTTGCTGGTGGTTAGTGAAAAAGGCTTCGGTAAACGTACAAAGGTGTCGAATTTCCCAAGTCATAAACGTGGCGGAGTCGGTATAAAAGCCGCAGTTGTAACTGCAAAAACTGGTCCGATTATCTCTGTACAGACTATCGACCCAGAAATAACAGAGGCGTTATTGGTTTCTCAGAATGGTCAAACTATCCGCCTGGGCTTGAGTGATATTAAATTGCTCGGTAGGACGACTCAGGGTGTGACGATTATGCGTCTATCTGACGGCGACGCTGTTTCGTCAATCGGCTTGATGGCTGATCGCCCGCAGGATGAGGGTAATTAATAGTGAAAGTCTTGATAGTCCCAGTAATTGCATGGGCGATATCCCAAGGGTTGAAGCAAGTGTTTCATCTCATGGGGCGAAATCGTCGAGTATTCAGTGGTGATACGAATCCAAAAATACTTCTATCCGGAGGTATGCCAAGCGCTCATAGTGCAATTGTCGTGTCATTGGCGGTATTCCTGGGGCTACAAGACGGCTGGGATAGTTCTGTATTTGGACTAGCTACTTGGCTGGCTATTATAGTAATGTATGACGCTATGATGGTCCGTTATTCGTCCGGAATGCAGGGTGAAACGCTTAATAAGTTAATTTCAGAGCAGGGTAGTAAATTGAAAAAACTTCGCGTTGCTCATGGTCACACCCCTGTAGAAGTGGCTGCTGGAGCAGCTATTGGTGTGGTTGTGGCTGCCGTTGTATTTTTCGCAACAAAATAATTGTAAAAATCTATTGACCTAGGCAATTATATACTGTAAGATTAGTAACAAGTCTGGTTGCTGGAGTGCGAGTTAAGCAACGGTTTACAATCTGTAAAGCGAGGTAAATCATACTTCAGTCTGACTTAAGATGAACTTTAACAATTTGATTGTGCAATATCATCGTCAGTTTATATTTTTGTAGAGCCTTAATACTTTGATACAAAGTAGATTTTAACGGAGAGTTTGATCCTGGCTCAGGATGAACGCTGGCGGCGTGCCTAACACATGCAAGTCGAGCGGCAGCGAGTTTTACACTGAATTCTGGAAGCTTCTAGTTAAGAGAGAAGATTTATTCAAGAATTTTGTGTAAAATGTCGGCGAGCGGCGGACGGCTGAGTAACGCGTGGGAACGTACCCCAAAGTGAGGGATAACGCATCGAAAGGTGTGCTAATACCGCATATGGTCTTCGGATTAAAGCCTTCGGGCGCTTTGGGAACGGCCTGCGTAAGATTAGATAGTTGGTGGGGTAATGGCCTACCAAGTCGACGATCTTTAACTGGTTTGAGAGGATGATCAGTCAGACTGGAACTGAGACACGGTCCAGACTCCTACGGGAGGCAGCAGTGAGGAATCTTCCACAATGGGCGAAAGCCTGATGGAGCAACGCCGCGTGCAGGATGAAGGCCTTCGGGTTGTAAACTGCTTTTATAAGTGAGGATTATGACAGTAACTTATGAATAAGGATCGGCTAACTACGTGCCAGCAGCCGCGGTCATACGTAGGATCCGAGCGTTATCCGGAGTGACTGGGCGTAAAGAGTTGCGTAGGTGGTTCGATAAGCGAATAGTGAAATCTGGTGGCTCAACCATTCAGACTATTATTCGAACTGTTGAACTCGAGAGCAGAAGAGGTAGCTGGAATTTCTAGTGTAGGAGTGAAATCCGTAGATATTAGAAGGAACACCGATGGCGTAGGCAGGCTACTGGGCTGTTTCTGACACTGAGGCACGAAAGCGTGGGGAGCGAACCGGATTAGATACCCGGGTAGTCCACGCCGTAAACGATGGATACTAGCTGTTTGGGGTATCGACCCCCTGAGTAGCGAAGCTAACGCGTTAAGTATCCCGCCTGTGGAGTACGATCGCAAGATTAAAACATAAAGGAATTGACGGGGACCCGCACAAGCGGTGGATCATGTTCTTTAATTCGATGATAACCGATAAACCTTACCAGGTCTTGACATCCTTGGAATCTTTCAGAAATGAGAGAGTGCTTTTTAAGAGCCAAGTGACAGGTGATGCATGGCCGTCGTCAGCTCGTGTCGTGAGATGTTTGGTTAAGTCCATCAACGAGCGCAACCCTTGTCAGTAGTTGTATTTTTCTACTGAGACTGCCCCGGCAACGGGGAGGAAGGAGGGGATGACGTCAGGTCAGTATTTCCCTTACGTCCTGGGCTAGAAACGTGATACAATGGCTAGTACAATGCGCAGCGAAGCCGCGAGGTGAAGCAAATCGCATCA
>CALHQU010000071.1 GCA_938038145.1 uncultured Candidatus Saccharibacteria bacterium | reverse complement strand
CTCATCCTTACCATGGATGCGCTCTACCAACTGAGCTATCGCGGCATAACAGGCTTAATTTTAGCACATTAAGCCGTGTTTAATCAACCGAGTTATTTTTTACGAGTGGATTTCTTGACTGGCGTGCCGGCTTCTTTTGGCAGCTTCGGTGTGACAAATGCCTCTATTATTCCCCACGCTACGCTATTGACTAAGAATGTAACGAACAATATTCCTGACGCTGATGCCGCCAAGTGTGCCGATGAGGCGTTAAATAATGTCAATAATCCCGCCACGGCTAGACCGATTATAGCTAACATGATGTAGGCGTACTGTAATTTCAATCGTTGGTTTTTTTCGCTATTCCATAATGCCAGAATAGATTTTGTAAATTCAAACATATTCATATAATAGCACATATGCTTATAAAAGTCAATATTACTACTTTACGCTATCAAAAAGTCGCCCCAAAAGGCGACGATGATTCAAATTTGGTGCTGGAAGTAGGACTCGAACCTACGAAGCCTTACGGCGGGAGATTTACAGTCTCCTGTGATTGCCACTACACGATTCCAGCGTGATGTGGAGCCGCTTCTCGGGCTCGAACCGAGGACCTACGGTTTACAAAACCGTTGCTCTAGCCAACTGAGCTAAAGCGGCAACTGAATTTATTTTATCAATTTTTTCTCTCTGTGACAAGAGTTTACATAACTATTTTTCGTGGTTGATGGATTTTGCGCTGTTGGCGTGGACGTGGCGCGTCGGCTTTCTTTGACGGTGCCGTCGGAGTTAGCATTTTTGTAGCTTTCTTGCGTAATTCTTCAGCCAGCTCAGCCTGTCCAGCATTGTCATATGCTTCCGCTAAAATCTTCAGAGTCTGAGGAATCGGCTCTAACTCGACAGCTTTTTCCAATGCATTGATAACCTTCTTCGTATTTCCTATCTTTTCCTGAACCTTGGCGTAAGCGATGTAACGTGCTGCCAAATCATCTTCCATTTCCAGTGCTTGCTCGAATGCTAGCGACGCCTTTTCATAATTCTCTGTTTCGTAGTAAATTAAGCCGACGTTATGAAGGCTGGAGGCGCTCGGCTCCAAACTCTGGGCAATCTCAAAACACTCGATGGCGTCTTTATATGCGCGCTGCTTGGCGTACAAAATCCCCAAACGGTTGTACGCCGTGGCGTTTTTCTCGTCGACTCGCAAAATTGTCAATAAAGCCTTTTCCGCTCGCAAATATTTATTCTCACGAATTGATTCCTGGGCAATTTCCCATAATTGATCAAGTTTATTAGTAATCTTAGTTGGCAGATCGCCAGTTTCTTTGATTGACGGATGATAAAAAATCGCCCAAATCATTAAAATTAGAATGAGGAATAATCCAAACATATCTATACTATTATATCACAAGTTGCGTCATCGCCAGCCTGACATTGGCGTTGGATTTTAATGCGCTTGCAACAGAGGTAGTTTTTTCAAGTTGTTCTTCAAGAGACGGATTCATTCCACGAGATAAAGCCTGAAAACGAATCATATTCACTATAATATCCGTTAGTAATATCGCTTTTTGGCGGTCAGAAAAGTATTTGGCGAGATTCTTGAATGTGTCATATTTCCGATTTGTGGCTAAAATTTGCTTTGCGTCGGTGGCTAATTGTCGATATTCGGCAAATTTTTTTGGATTTTCCGCCAATTCTTTAATCAACAATGGGCGCCCAGTCGCCAAAAAAAGGATTTGCTGGCTGGAAGCTGGGTCTAAATTGTACTTTTCAAGCAGTTTTTTATCCTGTGCGGACGTCGTTTTATGAAGTGTCAATGTCTGGCAACGAGATCTAACAGTGTCAAGCATCAACTTCGGGTTTTTTGCGACAAGGATAAAATTGGTATTTTTATTCGGTTCTTCCAGTGCTTTCAGGAATGCATTTTGCGACGGCTCGGTCATTGAATCGGCTTCGTCAATGATAATAACTCGACGATTTATGGCGTAAGTTCGGAGCATAGAGATGAGCTCGCGGATTTGATCAATGGATATAGTTTGCTTTTCTGGAAGTGGTTTCAAGTGAAAAGTATCGTTATTCTTTGCTAATATTTGAGCCACGCCCAGTCCATCAAGCCCATAATCTGCAATTACCAAAAGCGCGTGAGGCAATTGCGATGAAATATGACTGATTTTTTGAGCGTCTCGAGCGGATATAATCACTTCAGACATCTATAAATCCTCTGGGAAGAATCTCTTGAATTCATCAGGAATTGCGGCTTCAAAAACTTTTCTCTCACCAGATGGCAAAGTTATCTCTAATTTTTGAGCATGCAGCATCATACGACAATCCGAAGACTTTCCGTAAACTCGATCGCCAAGAATCGGCGCATTCAAGTGAGCCAAATGGACGCGCAATTGATGAGTTCGACCAGTGGTCGGCTTCAGTTCCATGAGCGACTGAGTATCATTTTCCGCCAAAACATGGTAAGTCGTCTGAGCTGGCTTCCCATTCGGGTCTATACGAAAAGTGCTCGGCGCCGAAGGATTGCGACCAATTGGTAGATCAATTTTTGCGGCATTCAACTTTGGCTTGCCATCGGTTATCGCTATGTAAGTTTTCTTGGCGGTTCGCTCGGCAAATTGCCTCTGTAAATGCGCGGCAGATTCTGGGTTTTTGGCTATAATTAACAGTCCTGAAGTATCGCGGTCAAGCCTATGGACAATCCCCGGACGATCGGTGTCCGTCGCAAACGAAGTCTTCGGGCGAATTATCTCCGCGACCGTCGTCTCGTCAGAAAGCCCACCCTTTGCGTGCGTCAATAGCCCGCTTGGCTTATTGACGACAATCACATCATCATCCTCGTATAAAATCGGTAAATCTACGTCCATCTGCTCTTTTTCTGGCAAATTAAGCGCAATCTCATCAGTCTCATCAACTTCAAATTTTGGCGTCGTCACAACCTTATTATTGACTGAAACGTATCCAGCTTTTATGTATTTTTGCCAAAGATTTCGAGAAATTGTCGTGTCAAATTTGGTCGATAAATAAATGTCCAAGCGCACCTTAGTTGGCAAAATTTTGAACATTATGACATACTTTCCCTGGAACGGTGTTTCGATAAATTCTGGATCTAGCGGATTCGGCAAAGTCTCAGCATTATCTGGTTTTTCCGTCCATAGCTCATCGATAGATTCTTCATCAACAATCGAGCCGTAAAGCAGCGCAAAATGCTGCTTATTCAAAATAAATTCCGCAAAAACATGCGACTCATCCGTTCGAATTTCCAGCCGACGCAGTGCCTTGACGGGCGTATTATCGTCCGCCAGTTTGTACAATCTAGCTATTTTCAGCACTGTCCGAGGTAATATTTTCACGCGATTTGCTCCCTATTTTCGAAGCCCTACAGCTTTTTGAACACGGTACAAAGTTTCATTAGCGACGACATTCATGTCTTTTTCACTAGAAGCCAGCTTTTCTTCAATTGCTAGCTCATCAACCGCCGCAAGTCGATTCTGGAAATTCTCCAAAAATTCCGCAACTTCGTCAGCCACGATTCGCTTGAAATCGCCATAACGATCCATCCCAAAGTACTCGTTGGCAGTCTGATCCAGAGTAACTTCTCTGCCAGCATCTTGTCGAACCAAAGTCAAAATCTCCAGCAAATTAGAAATTCCTGGCTGATTTTCCTTGTCGTATTGAACTTTGCCAATTGAATCTGTTGTTGCGCTCATTATTTTCTTATGTGCCGATTTTGGATCGTCAGAAAGGAATATAATTCCCTTGCCGCTCTCGTCAGATTTGCTCATTTTCTTCGCTGGATTCACGAGATCTTTAATCCTCAATCCTTGGTCTTTTCCGAAGAATTGATGCTGCTGAATTACGGGTTTCGGCACGATAAATAGATCGCCAAACTTACGGTTAATTCGCTCGGCAATATCACGTGTAAACTCCAAATGTTGGGTCTGGTCGTCGCCAACTGGCACGTAAGTCGCGCCGTAAAGTAGAATGTCGGCAGCCATCAGGACGGGATAGTTAAATAGTCCGACAGAAGCGTCGCCTTTACTTCCCTTGTCCTTAAACTGTGTCATTCGGCTCATCTCGCCAAATCCAGTGAAACAGTCCAGAATCCACGCCAGTTCGCTGTGCGCCGAAATGCGACTTTGGCGGTAAAGATGAATGGAAGAATTGTCCAGCGGCAATCCAGCGGCGGCGTAAACTCGCGCGTTGTTCAGAATGCTGTCGTATAACTTGCTGTGGTCAATTGGCGTCGTAAAACTGTGAAGGTCTGGAATGAATAGATTGATATCATACTCGTCTGAGCGACGTTTCGCCATGTTGATGATTGGCAAAATAGCCCCAAAATAATTACCTATGTGGATGTTGTTGTTGGCGCGCACGCCAGTGAGGATGACGGGTTTTGATGGTTTCATTAAGTATAATTATACCACTCTACTATGGCGTGATGCTAATTATCGTATTTGCTGTTGTGATTAGACGGTCGGTTAGTAAACCTCGTCATCATATCGTAATGGTTCATGCTTTACGTAGTCAGTATTATAGGCAGCGTCTAGCACGGTTTCTTCGTCCACTTTCACTTCTATGTCACACTCTTCAAGCAACTTAAATAAGGTAGACACAGCTTTTTTTATTTCGGACGACTTTTCTATTGATGCATATGCTATATCTTTGTGTATAGTTTCAATATCATGTTTTGAGGCGATCAGATTTTTTTGGTTATCTGTAAAAGTAT
>CALHQU010000070.1 GCA_938038145.1 uncultured Candidatus Saccharibacteria bacterium | reverse complement strand
CCGAAATAACCCACTCAACATTACAGAATTTCGACCAAATAGCCGCACTGCAATACGCAGCACAACATAGTCTTATTACTCCTCAGAGGAAGAAACGTCGTGGTCGCCCTTCTTTTTCTTATTCTGAGCACGGCTCTGATCATTCATCTCTACAGTAGTCTTCTCTGTCACGTCAAACTTATCAAGATATTTACCAAGCAAAAGATGAGTTTGCGCATTATATGAAGCCATTGAGCTATATACTATAGCAATTACAGGCATCAGAGCCCATTGCAGAACCATTAATACGTTCCTGCTCTTTTTATATCTTTCTGGACGCGAAGGCAGAAGTTTAAATGATACGAAAATTGAAACCAGAATACCCACCATAGCTATCTGTTGTATTAAGCTAACCGTATCCGGCAGTTGATGTGCGGCAACACTACGAGCAGCCTCGCCATTCAGCACAAGCGGCGCCCACCCGCCAAAAGCAACAATTAGGGCAATACAGGCCTGTGTTACATGTCCATCTAACAACCTTATAAACCTGGCTAGACTAGGCCAAAATTTTACTGTTCTATTTTTATTGAATACGTTATTACCAACATATGCCACATCTGAAGCCCCGTAGCTCCAACGACGCAACTGAACAAACTGAGCCTTCAGCGTCTTTTTATATCCATTAGACAATACCGCATCCTGATAAATCGGTACAAAAATTGGCACAACTTCATAATTACCATCAAAATAGAAATAGCTTCTCCAGTACTGATGTCCATCTTCAACAATTGTTCGCGTACTCCAAAAGTTCATCTCAACGAGAGCATTCATTGGTTGCGAATGTGATGCAAAGTTACGCAAAGAATATGGACGCATGGAGCTGATAATATTCCAAAATGAATTCCCTGTTGCCACTACTCGCATTGGCGCAGGAACATCCCATATATTATTAGTAAACAAACATATTGGCTGAAACGATAAGTGCTTTCTATCTTCGTGAACAATATATTCGTACGTCACATAGTCAAAGTAATACTTATGCGGTTTATTATCACAATCCATTGTTGTAACAATAACATCAGAAAAGGCTATTTCTTCCTGTTGTAAATATTGCTCCAGCCACTTACCCGCATATGTAATATTTCCACCTTTACCGACTACTTCGTTTGGCAGGTCCTTTGGGTGTTTTACAATGTGGAAAGAATGAAAGTACTTACCGTATTTCTTTTTCAGTATTTTAGCCGTTGTATCAATATCAACACCACCACGCTCTTCGTACGCAAAAACTACAATCAGACGCTTCTTATCATATGTTGTATCTAAAACTGATTTAAGAGCAGGCTCAATCACTTCTATACTCTCGTTATATGCAGGCATAATAAGAGCGTTGTAAATATTACTAGGTTTAGGATAGTACCCATCTTCCGCAGCAGACATAAATTTTAGATTGTCTACATGTTGTTGATATAACAACTCCTTAGATTGATTATCTCTCAGTCTAGAATACGCATCCTTCGGATTTTCCAAATCAGATAACCGCTTATTCCAGTCGACTTTTGAAGCTTTTACCATATTATTATGACCATTAACTATCCTATAGCTGATAGCTATTGTTTTTACAAAAGCAATTAGTATTATAGTCAACAAATAAATTGATGCTAAAACGGGACTTACTATGGATAAGATAACCAGAAGAACAATAGCGCCATAACTTAGCAGCCCAGGAAGCATCTCAAGAAAACGATATTTTTTTGTTCGTTTACCAAGTGGAATCTCAATGTCCATATATTATCCTATCGATGCAATTTTAATAATAGAATAGGCTAAAATAGCTAAAATAGCTAAAATGCCCAACGTCAACCACAAAAGAAATATAGCCAAGCTTCGTTTCTCTAGTAAAATTAACTTGACACTTAGTGCGGAGTGACCAAAAACTATCATAAACGCCAAAGCAAAATAACTAAATAAACTAGACCAGTGACTCCTATAAAAATTCGCATCACCATACGTAGTGTAGCGCGTAATAACCTGAGCCTCGCTATGTTTTATTGATGATCCTAAAAATATAGATACGATAATAGCCACAACAGCATTGACGACCAAAAGAGTTGCCACAGTCCTGTCGCTAAAAACAATTTTTATCGATTTCTTTACAGTATCTTTCATAAAATGGAGCCGTTGACTGGGCTTGAACCAGCGACCTGCTCGTTACGAATGAGCTGCTCTACCAACTGAGCTACAACGGCAAACTCCTTAGGAAATTATAGCAAAAATAGGAGTTTTTTCAAACTAGAACGACTATTTATCAATTGAAATGAAATATTTTACTTTATTGTTATTTTTTAAGTAGTTAAACTGGTTATTAAATTCAGTCAATGGAACTTTTACATAAGAGTAATTTACGGTGTTGCCTTCAATATTATTAAGTGTCACAAAATAATATCCGTCACCCGAAAGAGTCTTTATAGGACCTGAGATTTTACCCTTTGTTAATGACATAGCCGCTTTCGTTAGACCTCCGTCAGAATTATCCGTAGAGACGGATAAATCAAATACCGATTGCACCTTGTCGCCCATTTCCGTAGCAACATCCTTCAAGGATTTACCCTCTTGCAGCCTCTTCTTAATGTCAGACACTAAGTTATTAGCTGTCTTATCAATCTTAAAAGACACTTCCTGTTTTAACAAAGTATATTTCATAGCAGTTTTTAGCTCATCCATTGACCAGTGAAGATTGTCTTTCACTACAGACTCATAAGCGGACTGTGATAACTTGCTAGATTCCTGCTGTTTTTTGATAAGATCTTGAACCTTTTTATCATCTACCGTAATATTATTTTCTCTCGCAAGTTTTTTGGCATATGCCACCTCCAATGCCTTATTTATAGACTGGTTTTGATAGAACTTAACTTTGTCCTTTTGATCTGCTTGCCCCTGAGACTGCAATACTGCCAACGAACTACGATGATACAGAAGATAATCACTATACTCGGCATTTTCTCCGTCAATATTAGCCACAGGAAGAGGTAAAATCTTAGTTATCCTATATGCGATATCACTTGTATCTTTCCAGACATACAACTGTGCCCAACCAAGAGCAATGAAAACAATCAGAATAACAACACTAACGAGCATTGTTATCCATACCAATCGACGTTTGGTGTATTGGATGGGATATTTATGCTTACGACCAGCCGCCAAGACCTTCTCGCGGTGCTGAGCTACTGTATCGTTTGTAATCCTCTTAGGTAGCTCCTTTGGCTGTTTTTTATCTTTACGGTTCAATAGATTCTTCATTGACATCCTCCTTCTTTGTCGAAATTTCCACTGCGTCTTGTAGTTTATTATAGATCTTATCTGGATGTTCTACGTTTTTTATAACAAGATCTCCAACAAAAGTTTGAATAACTATTGTACCAAACTTAAACATTTCTCCGCTAAACCCCGGGATACTATAACTAATATTCTGAATTTTTGACAATTTCAGCTCAATGACATCTTTACCAAAAAATCCATGCTGAGTAATCTGACGAATCCTCTGATCGGTAACAATATAGTAAGTATAAAACCACATCAAAAAATGATAGAAAAAGAGCATCAAACCAAAAATAAATCCACCAACAAATACCCATAAAAGGTTCAAGTTATCTTGCCAAATTAAAAAAGGCAATGAACCAAGCGTCATTGATCCGAGAAGCAGATAAAATCCTTTTCTCATCGCAATTATATGACGACGAAACACAAACAACAGTTGCTCTCCGTCACGCTGCCCATCAAATTGCTTATCTTTAATTTGCTCTGTCATATATCTGGTACCCCGGGCAGGAGTCGAACCTACAACCTTATCCTTAGGACGGATCTGCTCTATCCAGTTGAGCTACCGAGGCATACAACCATTATACCACGGTAGCTCTCAGGAAAGACTAGCTTAGCGAGTAAACTTTTCACTTAGTGTGTGATAATTTACCAATTCTTCCGGCTTGAACCAGTGCTCGATCTCACGAACAGCCTCATCTGAATCGCCAGATGCGTGAATCAAATTTGGAACTCCCTTTTGGCACTCATCTGCATAGCCAAAACTAATGTGCGAGTAATCACCGCGAATTGTTCCCATGTCAGCCGACTTAGGCTCTGTTGGACCAACAATCTTCCTAACAACAGCGACAGCTTCAACTCCCTCTAGTACCATTGCTATAACTGGACCATCCATCATCATATCTAGTGTTATATTCAAAGTATCCTCGCCTCGACGAGTAGCCAATTTACCAATGTCTTCGTAATGAGCATAGTAATGATCTCTAGACGGTGATGTCATTTTTACACCAACTATTTTTAGACCAACTCGCTCAAAACGTTGTAAAATTTCCCCAACGATACCTCGTTGAACTGCGTCAGGCTTAAAGACGATCAATGTCCTTTCAACGCCACAGTAGTTTTTTTCGCTTTCTGCCATAGATACTCCTCTGCTTATTATTTTCTAATATAGTAGCAGAAATAAATAATTTGATAAACATATTCATTAGCGATAGAATAAATATTATGTTTATGTCAGAAGCTTTAACTGATTTTTTAGAGCACCTAGAGGTTGAAGGTGGGCGTAGTCAAAAAACCATCATAAATTATCAACTATATCTGGAGAGATTCATTGATTTTGCTGGCGATATAGATGTTGAGAAAATTACATCAGAGCTAATACGCCAGTATCGCCTCTGGCTAAACCGTTATAAAAATGACAACACCGGCGAAGAGCTGTCTTTAATTACCCAAAGTTATCATCTTATTGCATTACGAGGTCTATTAACTTACCTTTCTCGTCGTAATATCAAAAGTCTAGCGGCCGACAGAATTATATTGCCCAAAGTAGTCCGTAAACAAGTGACTTTTTTACAATATGACGAGATTTTACGTATGATCGATCAAATACCGACCGATACAGAATCTGGACTGAGAGATCGAGCAATCGTTGAGCTGCTATTTTCTAGCGGACTGCGTGTTTCAGAATTGGTCAATTTAAACCGAGATCATATAAACCTAAAGAGGCGTGAATTTATGGTGCGAGGAAAAGGACAAAAGGATCGCCCTGTTTTTATTTCAAAAAGTGCTGCCGAACACATATCAACATACCTGGAAGCTAGAACAGATAATCTACCCGCTCTATTTTTAAGCTATAGCAAACGCCACGCAACCCCCAACACCTCCGGAGACTACCGTAGGTTAAGCGCGCGTAGTATTCAGAGAATGGTTGGTCAATATGCTAGATTGGCCGGTATCACAAAACATGTAAGTCCACACACTATGCGTCACAGCTTTGCCACCGACCTACTTATGAACGGTGCGGACTTGCGCTCAGTTCAATCAATGCTGGGACATAGCAATATATCAACAACACAGGTATACACGCACGTTACCGACCAGCATCTGAAAGACATTCACGACCGATTTCATAGCGACACAGAATCTTAACCTATGGCTTACATTGACCTGCGGTAGCAGATCCGCCGCCAGATACAGAGAAATCTTTGCATAGACTATTCTTTAATTCAACTGCATTATTAGGATATGCGAAATCATCTCCTATTTGCAATCGAGCCTCAACTCTTCTAAACAAATCACTTGCCCGCCCCGTGGAATCGACAATTGGCTGAACTCCATCAAAATTGACAATTGTTCCGTCAGTTTTTTGAAGAGAAATCTTCACACTACCACCTTTATATATAGGCAATAATCTTAAGAACGCAGTTTCGCTACCAGCTGGAATCTCATCAACATCAATCACCGCTTTACACGAATATTCGCCAGAAAACTTGAATGTCTTACTGCAAGAGACCACGCTTGTCCCATTATTGTGTTCATTCCCGTCAGTTGCGCGTGGATGATCAGAAATCTTACCAGAAACAGCAGTACCATTCTGACCTACTACGTCTGATCTTAAAACGTTCGGCCGCAAGAAAGAAGTGACGCCAGTTGAATCTAACGCCGCTAAATTAAAGGTAGCGCCTGGATTAATAAGCTGCACGCGCATCAATTGTGGCGAATTAGCATTCCAGTTGTTTTTCGTCGGCAAATCCCCAGAAGTGGATATTTCAGTGTTGGCGGCGTTAGCGCCATTTAAGTTGCTCTCATCGTCGCGCCTATACCATTCTATAGATATCTTATTGAATGAACCAGTTGCGCGTAGTGGCACAATTTGAGATTTTTCCTCAATAGACTTATATATAAAATCTTGAGATTTCATAGCGATTTTTACACAAGTATACGCTTGATCAAATTTTTTACCCGCATCTGTACCAGTTTTAATAATAGTTTCACCAGAAGAATCGCCTCCAACAACACCGGATGCCGCAACCATATTACAATTGATTGGACCATTCAGCACTCCTGCCGCCTGAATATTCCCCGTCTGGGCGGCACGAACCACACGCTTAGCATCCTCAACCCCAGCTAAAGCCGCGTCATAAGCACTCTGCGACAGATCATTATTCGAGGATTGTCGCTGGTCCATAATCATCAACTTGATAAAACCAATAGTAACAATAGTCAGTAACATCGCGCCAAATATGACCGCAAAAAGAGATACAGCACCTGATTGTCGCGTATTTTTACCCATTCGTCCTCACAATCATCTCAAATTTATTTATAGCACAGAACTCAAAATTGCTATCATCTTCAGTCGGAGCTTTACAGGAAGAATTCCTTATTTCACTCATCTTGCTCGTCCCCAGCGTAAAGGTCAATTTATACAGCGCCTCCCTTGAATTGTCTGAGGTAACCTTTTCTAATGTAACTTCGTGTACACCAATTGAGCCATCGCCGCTATTGATAGCCCTGAGCAAATTGGACGATTTCGCAAGATCGACGGTTTCCGGATATTTACCAGAAGCATCTTTTTTACACAATCCACTATCCGCATCAACTACGCGCACCAAATTCACTGGATTACCATTAACCTTAAACAGACTATTTCCGCCCAACAGGCTAGGATCGTCCAAATACTTTGGATTATTCCACACATAAGAATGAGAACCAAGACAAAGTCGACCAGTTGACCAATTGCTATTATTCGGCACCCTCAATCCCGTACTGTCAATCTTTTCGGCATTCGCCTGAAGAAAATCGCGTCGAATCGTATCTGAAATATCTCGTCCCGCTTGATTAACATCACGAAGCACAATGCCTCTGCTATACATTTTTCCCGCTTGAATACCCACCATCGCAATCGACAACAAAAGAACAGAGATAAAACTCATGGCGAGCATCAATTCAATAAGTGTAAATCCTTTTTTATAACCCCGAATCATACAACCTCACAATCGTACCAATGGTTGCCGGCATTTTGCTGCCAACTGGCATCCAGCACGCTTTTATGTACGCATCATATTTATTGCTATCCCTGCTCCCGACAGTCGTACTCGGCTTAACTAATCTAACAGATATTCCATACGTTTTTTTAGTATCGCTATCAACCCGCGCGTATGTTTCTGCTGGTTTATAATCTCCGGGATTGTTCAATATACTAATCTTCGAAGCGAGTGAAGGCGTCGCAGCCAAAGCAAACTCTTTCGTAGAAAAATCATCAGGACATTTTTCAGCGCCCAAGTTTCCTTCATTGTCATTAACAGCAGAAACGCTCACCGAATTATTGTCTACCAATTTCTTCCAAGTATCATTTTTCATATCATGCGCATATCTTAGCATTTCAGCCTGAGCGTCAACCTGTTGACGAACCAACGTCGTCTCCAAAGAATACTGAGCGATAGCCATCCCGCGGTTCATAGTTTCTAATGCAATAACAGCGACTAGGCTAAAAATGGTTACTCCAAGCAGCACTTCAACAAGTGTGTCGCCTCTGTTAAACTTACGCATCAGCACAGCCTCCTGTCGCATTGCCCACAACTACAGCATCAGCAGAACCTGCATGCGATCGTAGAAAAATAGATAATCTCTCTCCCGGCATCCAGCCGTCATCATAAACACAAATTTCCCTCTGTTGACGCTGCTCGCCAGCAGACTGCACAACTCCAGCACTATTTTTATTATTGACGAAATCAGTCAAATTATCACCGAATCGGCTTGTGTCAGTTCTAATATCCAACTGCCCCGTCTCTGGGTGGCGGTACATCAAAATAGAAATATACGCACTATCTTTGGCTTGGTTAGAAAACCTAGTTTTTGCCTGCCAATTAACAATATATTTATCAGACTCAGCGCCGCGTTTATAAGTCCACGCGCTACCCTTATCTGATCTATAGGCATAAACTGGATAAGTTTTGTACAGATTGCCGTTCGTCGAACCTAGAGAACCTTCAGTGGTAATATAGCGACCAACAATCACACAATCAGATTGACCACGTAGAGTTTCAGCTCGACCGTCAGAGCCTTCAATTGGGCAAGCGCCCTTAGATCGCTCATTCTCAACATTGACCACCTTCGAGTATTCATTTCGCAAAAAACCAGCATAAGACTGCACTGAATCGCGATATTGCTGGCGATTAATTGACATACTTACGCCGACCATCAGCATAGAGGTCAGCAAACCAGAAATAGCCACAAACAAAATCACTTCAATTATAGTAAAACCTTTTTGTTTATTGCCCATCACTTCTCCATTATAGCATAAGCGCTTTTTACTTAGACAATAAGAAAGCCCCACTCTAAAATTTGTCGGCTGAAGAACCAAGCGAGTAAAAACCCTACGATAAGCAATGGACCGAAGCATATCCGTGAAGTTGCCTGTAATTTTCCTCGCACCATTGATGGCAAAACAAGAAGCGTGCCGATAAGATTCGCGATAAATAATGCCGCAAACGCCAAAAGCCAGTTTCCTAAGAACAACCCCAATCCAAGCCCAAGTTTAACATCGCCAAAACCAATCCAAGTTTTATCTTCCCCGTAACGATATTTTGAGAATAAATACAGCACCATATATATTCCGCTCAGAATCGCAATCGACCCAAATAACGTCATCAAGCTTTTTGAAAAATCGCCAGATAGACATACTTTTATTCCCGCAAAAATAGCGCCAAGAACGATAAACGGAATATTAATTACATCTGGAAGAAGTAGCCATCTGAGGTCATAGACGAATAAAATCGCCAGCAGCACCAGACTTGCCAGCCACAAGACCAACAACACGATCTGCCAGATATCCGTCAATGATCCAGGCCAAAAAGCCACGGATGCGACAAATAATCCAGCCATCACTAGTTCTAGCAAGATCTCCGTCCAACCGATAAATGCTTTGCAATATCTGCACCGCCCTAATCCAGCGACCCAACTTACCACAGGAATCAAATCGTACCACTTAAGCTCATGTCCGCAAGATAAACAACGAGATCTATCTTTGGAAATTTTTTTTATCAATGGAGATAATTTCTTTAATTCCTTTTGGTCAACTTTTTCTCCGGCTTTTTTATCTTCCGCCAATTGACGAGCTCGCAAGCGCCAAATTTGCGCTCCGGCGAAACTGCCTAAAATAGCCCCTAAAAATCCCACTAATACAAACTTAATCATACTTCTTATGGTAACAAAAAACCATAAAAAAATCAGCCCCATACCGAGGCTGATTTGTAATTTATCTATGGATTATACGTCCTGGCAATACAATTGCTTTTGAGAACCGTTGTTCTCCAGCAGAACTACAACTACTGCGTTGCGTGAAGATCCGTTTTGCAAAGTTATGTTTGCTGGATCGTCAGCAGATGGAGCTGGCGTGCTAGCAGGACATTTCTTACCTCGCATAACCTTGATTTCGTTACTAGCTACTGACATTGAAGCACCAGGTGTAGCAACCTTTAATTCTGAAGATTTGTCGTATTGGTCAAGCTTATCGACATACTTACGTAGAGATTCTTCGTTAAATGTGCCGCCGTTACGGTTAGCTGAATTCCAATTGGTAATAGCTGCAGCAACCGTTGAAGCGTCGTTCTTCCTTGACTGGTCGTGCTGGCTACGCTGCAAAGCTGGCAATGCGATAAACACCATCGCAAAGATAAGTCCAGCAATAGCCAAGACTAGGACGACCTCGATGATTGTAAATCCTTTTTTATTATCTTTTTTTGTCATTAGATTTCCCACCTTTCTATGGTTTACCTATATTTACGCAAAAACGCTTACGTTTATAATACACTAAAAATATAAGTCAGTCTAGCGAATATTAATATTACCAACCAAACTATAAATTGGAAGTAAGATAGCCGCCACCATCGTACCTGCAACTATAGCCAAAAAGACCATCAGGACTGGTTCTATCGCCGTCGACAAAGCGCGAATTTCCTCATCAAGCTCATCTTCATAAACTTGAGCGGTCTTGCCCATCATCTCATCAATTTTACCCGATTGCTCACCAATTTTAATCATCTGCGGTACCATTGCTAGGAAATAATCTTCATTAGATAAAGAAGCTGAGAGCGCCTTACCGCCCTTTACCTTATCTGACGCACGAAGTATGCTTTCACTAATA
This sequence comes from uncultured Candidatus Saccharibacteria bacterium, assembly GCA_938038145.1. Classification (GTDB taxonomy): domain Bacteria; phylum Patescibacteriota; class Saccharimonadia; order Saccharimonadales; family Saccharimonadaceae; genus Nanosynbacter. Next base: position 1,335 of record CALHQU010000070.1, on the reverse strand, counting down.
ATCACGTTATTGACAGCATCAGACGTAATACGAAGCATATCAAGCATCGGCACACCAGTGCTCAGAAGAACTTGACCAGTCCTGGCAAATCGCGCCATGTACATTTTTCTGAACATCCCTTTAAATAGCGGAACATTGAGCTTAAAGGTGTCTTTAGCCCTAATTCCCTGTTCAGTTTTCAGATATTGTGCTAGGAAATAACCGCCGATAATCATTGCCAATATAACAAGCCACCAAAGACTACTAAAAAAGTTCGCCGTTTTAATCATCATAAGAGTCACAAATGGCAACCCCTTATTTAAGTCACGATACAGACCCTCAACTTGCGGAACAACTGTAAACAACATAAATCCGACAACTAAGATAATCACTACCAAGACAATTGACGGATACATCATAGCACCTCTAATTTTACTCATCATAGCAGCCTCTTTTTCCTGCTGAGCAGCTAACCTCTTAAGCGAATCATCCATCGTACCTGACGTCTCGCCGGCCGAGATCAAAGCTACATAAACTTTATTAAAAGCTTCTGGATGCTTTGCGAACGAATCAGACAAGGATTTACCGCCTTCGACGTCAGAGATAATTTCCTGGACTATTTCCTGCATGCGCTTATTCGTCGTCTGCTCCTGAACCGTTCGAAGACTTTGCGCCAAAGGTAGCCCAGCTCCAATAAGAGTTGCTAGCTGACGAGTAAACACAACCCTATCCTTAGTGGTGATTCTACCAGAAAACCTCGCAAAGAAATTTGTTTTATCGTCTTGTAATTCAATTTTTAACGGCACAAAACCCTGAGCCGTCAAGAGCTTTGCGGCAGCGTTTTCGCTATCAGCCTGAACAACCGATTTAACAATTTTGTTACTTGCGCTATCTCTGGCTTCGTAATCGTACTTTTTCATTTATTACCCCCTCATCAACCTCTCGAATTCCGTCAAATCGACAGCAAATTCACGAGCGCTATCATACGTAATCGTACCGTTCTGCACCAAATTGACCAAAGTTCGATCCATCGTCTGCATTCCCTGATCGGCACCAGTCTGAATTACGGCATCCAATTGGTGAGATTTACCTTCGCGGATAATGTTACGCACCGCTGGATTAGCAATCAAAACCTCTGCTGCCACAACTCGTCCGCCGCCGATAGCTGGAACTAGTCGCTGCGAACAAATTGCCATCAAAATATTACTGAGCTGAGCGCGGATCTGTGGCTGCTGGTGTGGCGGGAACACGTCAATCATACGGTCAATTGATTGTGCGGCGGAGTTTGTGTGTAGCGTTGCAAACACCAAGTGTCCAGTTTCAGCAATTGTAATCGCTGCCGAAATTGTTTCAAGG
>CALHQU010000069.1 GCA_938038145.1 uncultured Candidatus Saccharibacteria bacterium | reverse complement strand
GAACGGGGCTACTGCGGGCAGTCGCGAGATTCAGGACAGTGTGAGCGACGGCGAGTCGCGGGAGCGTGTGAATAGTAATAGCGGTACTTCTTCTGTCCCTTTTTATAAGCGCGCGCTTAATGGCTTGGCGAAGATAGTTAAAGCTAGGCGAAAATAGCGATCCCTAAGCTGACAGAGCCTGCGATTTTTTGAATATTATTTTCAAAAATACCTTGACAATTTAAGGTACCTTGTATAACATAGTACTATGTATAATAAATCAACAAGGAGTTTAATGTGAGAAGAATTGACATTATTAAACGCGCCGGTCGAAATTTGGGGCAATCAAAAGGCCGCACGATTTTAACTGCGCTGGCAATTTCAGTTGGAGCGTTTACGATTGGTCTGGCGCTGATGGCTGGAGAAGGTGGTCGGCTGTATACAAACAGCATGGTCGACGCGGCTGGCGATAAAAAATCCGTTTCGGTCTATAAAAAAGTGACCCCGTCGGGACCTGATAGTAGTCTTCCAGAATATAGCGACTCGGAAGATACGGAAAATAGTCAATCTAAGGCGATAGAGAAATATTCGATGACTGATAACGACGTGAAAAAAATACAGAAAATCCCGCACGTGGAAAAAGTGACGCCAGCTTATTCTATGTATGGAGTCCTATATGCCAAAAGTTCGGCAAGTGACAAAAAATTCGTGCCTAGTGTAACTGTGAAGTTTGATAAAACTCGAATGAAGTTTGCGGCTGGTAATTTGGACAATTTTATGCCGAAAAAAGGCGAAGTTGTTATTCCGGAATCTTACGTAAAAGAAATGGGATTTAGTGATGCAAAATCGGCAATTGGACAAACGATTACGCTAGGATTGAAAAAAGGAGATTCGCCGAGCAAGAACGCTGACAAAGAAATATCTCTGAAAGTTGCAGCAGTCGATAAACCTTCGGACACGATTCTATTTTACCAGCCAGCTGTGCGCGTTTCTGTGGATGACGCTAAGGAGATTTACGCCTTCAGCCACGCTAAAAATTTGCCTAATGATTATTCTTACGTGATTGCGTCGGTTGATGATGAGAAAAACGTTGAGGCGGTGAAGAGTGAACTTGGTAAGGATTACGTGGCGTCTTCGGTTCAGGATGTGCGCAAGGCTATGCTGACTTTTGTGAATATGGCTCAAATGGCGCTGATTGGGTTTGGCGGTTTGGCGCTTTTGGCGAGTGTTTTTGGGATTATTAACACAATGTACATTTCGGTTTTGGAGCGAACTAGTCAGATTGGGCTGATGAAAGCTTTGGGTATGCGAGGTCGCGATATTGGTAAAATGTTTAGATATGAAGCGGCGTGGGTTGGACTTCTCGGTGGTTTGATCGGCGTTGGTTTGGCGAGTTTGATGTCGCTACTCAACCCTATGATTGCCAATTTACTGAAGTTGGAGCAAGGTACGAATCTACTAGTCATTAATCCTCTGCAAATGGGACTTTTGATAATCGGGCTGATGATTATGGCGATACTTTCTGGCTGGCTGCCGAGCCGTAAGGCAACAAAATTAGATCCAATTGAAGCGTTAAGGACGGAATAGGAGAATTGTTATGATTGAGCTTAAAAATGTGACGAAAATTTACGGCAAAAAGAAGAACCAATTTGTGGCGCTAAATGATGTGAGCTTGCAAATTCCAACGGGTGTGAGCGTGGCGATTTTGGGAAAATCTGGTTCAGGAAAATCGACGCTGATGCACGCAATTTCTGGCTTGGATCGACCGCAGCAAGGTCAAGTGATTATTGACGGTCAGGACATTCTGAAATTGAAACAAAAGCAAGTTGACGAGTTCCGCGCGAGAAAAATAGGTTTTATTTTCCAGAGTTTCTTTGTCCAGGGCAATGAAAGCGTGGCGGACAATGTGAGTTTGCCGCTGGAAATTGTGAAGATGCCAAGGGGCTTGAGGGAAAGTAAGATCAATGAGGCGCTGAAGGCGGTGGACTTGTACGAGAAACGCAAGAATCGTGCGAAGGACTTGTCGGGTGGTCAGAAGCAGCGTTTGGCGATTGCGCGGGCAATTGTCGGTAGTCCTCAGATTATTTTTGCGGACGAACCTACGGGAAATTTGGATAGCGAAACTGGCGCGAAGGTGGAAGAATTGCTATTCAATTACAACAGGCAAGAAGGCGCGACGCTGATCATCGTGACGCACGACGTTGATTTGGCTAAGAAATGCGATTATCAAATCCTGATCAAAGACGGCAA